>CAYUCJ010000225.1:0-5695 GCA_964443285.1 uncultured Desulfobacteraceae bacterium
GTTGAAGAAACGCCGGTCGCAGCTGAAACGCTCAGGAACTTCGGCAACATTGTCAAAGAACGGCTGGCCAACAGATCAATGTAGCCGGACAGCATATCGCCGCCGATGAACGCAAGTACGGGATTCATGGCAAAGCCATCTTGAGGTCTAGTGCAGCGTAGCAGCCGGTTATAATGGTGTGATGCGGTGAAATGATGAAAAGAAGGAGCAGCGAGGAAGGTTCTTTATTAGAAAGGAGGCAAATTCCAAATGGGTGAGTCCCAAGAAAGTCTTGAAGATCAGAAAATAAAAATCATGTCACAAATCGAAGAGTTATCCAGGCTACTTGGGATGATTCCGTCTGATGGTACTATTGATGTTCACGAACCTACGACCCATAATTCAATGGTGTTATCAAATTGGTTCGGTGCCACCAGGGACTCGTTTCTGAGATTATCTCTTTTGATCAGCAAAGCATTCGATATTCAGTTACAATAGACCAAAATAAAATCATAGAGTTTACTGGTAACTTTCCCAATTTCACATTTGTCCCTGGTGTGTTCCAGCTCCCCGTGCGACGATTCATGTTTGGTATATTCAAACCAAGAATAGACATACTGGGAATTGATATGGCCGGAGAAATTGAGGCGGTTGGCAAAGATGTAGAACGATTTAAAGCAGGCGACCAGATTTTTTGAACACCCGGAGTGGCTTATTGGAGTTAATGTCTGTTTTGTGTAGGGAGGACTTCTATGGATTATCATTACAGCAAAACGAGAGACCCAAAGATTTTCGAATACTTTGATAAAGAAACGCATAAGGCATTCGGCAAGTGGAACGAGCTGGTCTTCAAAGACGGCAAGCTGGATCGGAAAACCAAGGAGCTGGTTGCTGTGGCTTGTACCTACATGACCCGTTGTCCTTATTGTATTGAAGGGCATAGCGGTGCCGCACTAAAGGCAGGAGCTACCAAGGAAGAACTGGCAGAGGTCATCCAGATCGCCATGGCCCTCAACGCGGGAGCCTGTATCGCTCACCGTGATATGGCGCTTGGTGTTGAACTGAAAAAATAGATCTGTGCGGATTGGGGAAGAAGCCTATTGGACGGATGGGGTCGGGTCACTACCTACCGCTAATAGTTTGTTCGTCGCGGCGATTATGCGAACATTGGTCTGCAAAGGCGCGGTTGCGCCCAGCGGCTGGTATGTTCGGTCCTGAAGCACCCTCAACAGCCGCACCTGGAATGCGGCGCTCAAGTCGCCGATTTCGTCCAGGAGAATCGTTCCGCCTTCCGCAGTCGTGAAAAAACCGGGTTTGTCCCTTCCCGCATCGGTGAACGCGCCTTTCCTATAGCCGAAGAGCTCTGATTCCGAAAGCGTGTCCGGAAGCGCCCCGCAGTTGATCGAAACAAAGGGCTTTGCACGCCTTGGACTCAGTTCATGAATGGCCTTTGCAAGGAGTTCCTTTCCGGTCCCGGTCTCCCCCTGGATCAATACGGTGCTGTCGCTTTCCGACACCTGGGGGAGCATCCTGAATATCTTGTGCATCTCGGGATTCCTGCTGACGATGTCTCCTGCTCGAAAACGCCCTTCCAACTCCTCGCGCAGTTCTTCCACCACACTCATATCCCTGAACGTCTCGACGCCACCGAGGATCTTTCCCTGGTTATCCTTGAGGAGAGAGGTGGAGACGACGACCGGAATGCGGCGAACGATTTTTCCTGTTTCATCGTCCGGCGAAGCGCACAGTTTTTCTCGCACATGTTGGACCGGAAGATCTCCCAACAGTATTTGCCGACAGACTGTCGACGGGAGATTCCGGTGATTACCTCTGCAGCACGGTTGAAGGAGGTAACGCGCCATTCATGGTCCACCGTGAACACGCCGTCGGAGATGCTTTCGAGAATAATCTCCGTCACGCGATGGGGGATCTGGTATTCGTCAGGGGTTTTCATGTCCCAGTGCGAAAAAGGTAAGTAAAGAAAGCTCGCTGATGCCGGTTAAAGCTCCAAGGCTTGACTGAATTGTAAAATCCCTCGGGAAAAAGTTCAAGGACTGAAAGGACCAACTTGCGTGGAACTTCAGGCGTTCTTTAATCCTGATCAATGAATCCTCCCAAATCTGGTTCGTAGACTCCTTAAATGAGCTCAAGCTCAAAAATTTTCCTTGCATTTTAGATATAAATACGTATATTATGAGCACAAGCTCATAATTGGAGGGAGCGATGCCGAGACCGCGAAAACTCAGGTTTGTACAAGGACGCCCGATTGTTTCAGCATTTGTCCCGGATCAAATGCCTCCGTGGGGCAGGGAAGAGGTTTTTCTGCCCATTGAGGGGTTGGAGGCGATCAGGTTGAGTGACCACCAGGGGCTGGACCATGAAACCGCAGCCGGAATGATGAAGGTTTCGCGACAGACATTTGGGAGGATTCTTGCAGAAGCGAGGATGATTGTGGCCGATGCCCTGGTAACGGGCAAAGTGCTCAGGATCGAGGGTGGCCACGTTGAGATGCCCCCTTGGGGCAGGGGAAGACACCGCAGGGGACGGCGGGGTGGAACTTAAACGAGAGGAGGTGAGAGGTATGCCTGGATTAGATAGAACAGGTCCTGTGGGTGCTGGTCCCATGACAGGCGGAGGATTCGGCAGGTGCAATCCCCGGAACCGTGCTTCTGGACGGGGATCGGTCAGCCCGGGTCGCGGCGGAAGAGGGTCCGGTTGGGGCCGAGGATACGGCAGAGGATTCGGTCGGCGTGGGGCCCGCTTTGAAGATCAAGGATGGTACGGCCCCGCTTATGGGTCCTATCCTGGTCCGTATGCTGTGAGCGGCGAAGACGAGATCGGCATGCTCAAGAAAGAGGCTCAGATGATGAAAGACGAACTGAACACCATTAATAAGCGAATCGAAGAACTCGGATCTGAACCCCTTCAGACAACGTGATGGAACCCGAAACTCCTCCGGGCCTGCGACTGGCGAAACAACCGCCTTCGAGAAAGGCCCGGAGGATCCATTCCTTTCCCTCCTACACCTCTCTTGCCTCGGTCATTCAGCGCTCATCAGCCTCTACTCTGGATAAAGAGCAAGGTGTTTGCCATCGTTTCGGCTACATACAGTGAAGAAATTGAATAAAGAATTAGCGGTTACTTGATTTAGAGGGAGGGCTTGCAGATTGCGGCAACCAATTGCATCTATGCAATTTCTTTAACAATGTAACGTCGCACTATTGCGACCCTAACAGCTGCGCGAGCAGTGCTCACACCCGCTATGCCAGGAAACACGGCTCCAAATACAACGCTTTCAGTTCGCTTTTTAGTCTATATTTCGAAAAGTTATGATCTTTTCTATTTGTCAGGCGCGATCAAAAAGGCATTCGCGTAATAAGCGGCACAATATTTGAAGTATCCTAGAGAAAAGCGCAGTCAGAAAATCTTTCGGCGCCACTAACCCCATCCGACGCTAAATGCAGATTGCTGAGGAAAAATGAAAATACTGGACGATTTGTTTTCTGTTCTCGATTTCGACGTTGCCGTCAGGGATGTTCGCCAGGGGGTCTTCCATACCGGCGTGCTCAGCCGCTACTGCGGCCTGGCTGCGACGCTGCCCAGAGACGCCCTACGTCAGAAGGCTCCTCTTGTAAGAGAGCCCGGAAGCCTCATGAACCGGACTTCGAATGAGCTTGCCCGATTGGTCTACTCAGAGAGCATTCTCGAGGCCGCGATTGGAATGGCCGCCATAAACTCGCTTGTCAATACAGAGCCCGACTTGTGTACAGAGATGAACGCTTCAGAGCTAATCTTGCAAAAAGGAGAAGGGAAGAAGGTTGCTATTGTGGGACATTTCCCCTTTGTGCCCAGAGTCAGGAAAAACGCGAGCGTCTTATGGGTTATAGAGAGAAATCCTAAGGAGGGCGATTTTCTCGAAAAGGACGCAGACGACCTTATCCCGCAGGCGGATGTGGTGGCCATTACGGGAACCGCCCTGACCACGCACACCCTCGATCATCTGCTTGAGCTATGCGACCCCAAGGCTTATGTGGTGATGCTGGGCGACACCGCCCCCCTTTCTTCCCTTCTGTTCGATCACGGCGTAGATGCTGTTTCGGGAACAAGGGTCGTTGATCCGGACGTTGCCCTGCGGTGTGTGAGCCAGGGTGCGAACTTCCGGCAAATCAAGGGTGTGAGAAGACTTACCATGATGAAAGGAGGTATGCATTATGTACGCGCTTATCTATGACGAGCATGAGCCCAGTGAAATAACAAAAGAGGTCCTTTCCGTTCATAAGACGCGAGCGGAGGCTGAAAAGGCCCTCGAAAAGAGACAACATAGACTGAAACGACGGGTCTGGGAATGTTACGCCCGTATTGTGTGGGTTGAAGAGGAGGTACGGAAGGGTGAGTTCATTCCCCGCAATTCCTTTTTTACATGGCGGCCGGGTGAAGAGATCCCTGAAGGGGAATTAGGAACAGATATCGAGTAGAACGGGTCGGTTTCTGGATCTCAAAAGATGTTGTCCAGGCAATTGCTGGCGCTGACAGACGCATGGAGGTTTGTGCTTTGCAAGCCGGCTCCATGCATCTGATGATAACCCTTATTGTGAGAGGCAGATCAAGACCATGAAGTATCGCTATGGTTTTCCAGATCGATTTGGATTCTTCCAGGGCTCTGTAGGATCTTACAGGTCTTTCTTTTCCGACTGAGTCAGCGTCCCGGCAAACTGCACGGCCCTATGTTATCTCCTGGGAAATGGGGGCCACTCTCCCGGCGCTCTTGGGTACACCTTCGTAGGGAGTCCACCTTTTCGTCTTCAGCGTCTTGGGATCACGTTTTGACTTGAGTATCTCAATACTATCCTTGAGCCCTTTGTAGAGTCGGGACATTTCTAGAGCCATCCCTGCGATAAGGGCCAGGGCCTGCACAAAGTTCACATCCTCCAGGCTAGCCTCCCAGGGTTCCGCAGAGTAGACTCTTAGCACCCCCAGAGGGGTTTGCCGTACAAAGATAGGAACAGAAAGGATCGAGGAGATATTTTCCTTTTTCGCCTCTTCAGGATACTGGATTCGGGGATCGTCCGCGACATCGTACACCATGACTGGCCCCTCTCGCAGAGAACTCGCGATAGAGTGGAGCGAACTGAGCGGGCCCTTGTTGAGATACCCCTCGCTGAGTCCGGAAGATGTGGCCAGTTCGAGTTCATTGGTTTTGCGGTTGAAGAGCAGCAAAGCGGTTCCCTTCGCATCCAAAGCCATTTTGACGCTCTCCACGACAAGGCGAGCAACCTCCTTGTGGTCTTTTGACATCGAAACGGTCCGAGTAACCTTTAAAAGAGTTTCATAATTCATCACTTGTTTTTTCATGGCATTTCTCCTTGTCGAATAAGTTGGTTTCAAAAGAAAGATAGCGCATGCGGCCCGGGCTCTTAATGAGGCACTCCAGGCAGCACGCTAAGATGAAAACAGGGGTTGAATGCAAAAGGCGCGAAAAATGAACTCAAGAGGTCAGGGGTGTCATCACAACTGGAAGAGTCTCCGTGATCCAGCCTGGGCACAACGAATCGCACGTCCCGCTTTGGCGTAACAAAGGGAGAGTCTTCAATTGGACCTAAACTATACTAAATAGAGCCAATTTCAAAACGCCCCCTTTTGCCCGATATCTGCGTCAGGCTTGAATTTTAATCCTCGAAATATTCAATATATTCCTGTGGTTAAAATTTTCGCCTTT
>CAYUCJ010000226.1:0-5691 GCA_964443285.1 uncultured Desulfobacteraceae bacterium
GCCCTGATCCGTGATGGCCGACTGGAAGGCACCGCGCTCATAAACAGCGGCTACAACACAAAACTGGCCGGGAAAAAAGTCTTCGGGCTGCTTATGGAAGAATGCGGCGTGGAAGAAAATGCGGTAGACCGCATCGTGGCCACGGGATATGGGAGAAACAACGTGGAGTTTGCCCAAAAGACCGTCACGGAAATCACCTGCCACGCGGCCGGCGCACACTTCCAGGATCCGAGCGCACGTTCCGTCATCGATATCGGAGGACAGGACAGCAAGGCCATTGCCCTGGATCAGGACGGCCGTGTGCTTGATTTTGCCATGAACGACAAGTGTGCGGCCGGCACAGGGAGATTCCTCGAGGTCATGGCACGTGCGCTGGAGGTGGACCTGGATGCCTTCGGGGACCTGTCTCTTGAAGCGGATGCCCCCGCATCCATCAGCAGCCTCTGCACGGTCTTCGCGGAATCGGAAGTCATCTCCCTCATATCCCGGGGGGAAAAGCGCGAAAACATCATAGCCGGCATACACGAATCCATCGGGGCCAGGGTCGTTGCCATGGCCAACCGCATCGGTCTGGTCGAACCGCTCATGATGACGGGAGGTGTTGCCAGGAACAGGGGGGTGGTCAAGGCACTCGAAAAGAAATCAGGCCTGCCCATTACGGTTTTGACCCTGGCCCAAGTCAACGGGGCGATTGGTGCTGCGCTGATCGCCGCGACCCAGTTGAAACAGGGAGGCTGAGGGGGTCCATCCCAACCACATGAACGATCCCGGGGCCGTGGACCCCGGAAACCAGTGTCAATTCGATATCGGCCGTGCGGCTGTGGCCCGTAATCAGGGTGACGGCGCCGGCAAGCCCATCGCCTTCCTGGTGCCAATAGCGGATCAGACCGGGTAGATCCTCGAGCCTCCCGAGACGGCGGTCGGAGGTCACGACGGCCAGATGGACCGGTGGCAGTAACGAGGTAGCGCGGCCCCATCCCGCCCGGTTCTTCAGCACGATGGTCCCGGACTCCATCACAAACGCATCCGCAGTGGTAATTCCCAGATCCGCTCTTGCCGAGAGGACCCTCCCTTCTTTCTCTCTTGCAGGAATGGCCACTTCAACGCCACACTCCCTGAGTGACGCATCTATCTCCAGATTTTCCAGCAACGGGTGATCCCAACGTATGGCGCGCGAGATGTCATGTTCGCGGACAAGTTCCACCAGCACCCGGTGGAGTTCCCGGGGGCTTCGTACCAGGTGAAACCTGTCTGAAAGCCCCTCCAGTTCCCCGGCGGCTTCATCCCATGGGGTCTCGGAAGGAATCCAGGCCGGTCGGTCCCTTCTCGCATCTTTTTTCCCGGGCCTGTCGCCTCCGCGCCGCACGCCGGTGTGCCTCCCTATATCTGCCAGAATCTGCTGCCTTGCACCGGTTCTCAATCTCCTTTCCTCCCTTCCCGAATGGCTTTCTTCAGCCCGGGCCATCGCGTTCTGAAAGGTTTTTTCAGTAGTGGAATCCTGCGTTTTTCTCCCCAGCGGGCCAACGTACGGGGCAGCCATCTCCACTCCCCGGAAGAGGTCATCAGCGTTTGGAAGGTCCTTGCCAACAGGGCAGCCGAACGGAAGAGTGCGGGGTGAAGAGAGAGCCCTGCATAGACCTTTACGGGCAGATCTTTCTCCAGTGCGAAACGTCCCTTCCACACCGGGTCTTCCGATAGCCTTCTCCTGATTTCAAGAATGAGCTTTGGGTGGTCGATCATGACCGGGCACACTTCTGCACAGGCGCCGCAGAGGGTGGAGGCAAACGCCAGGTCCCTGGCTTTTCCCGGAGGGAGGAGAGCGGAGTTAAGCAGCATACCAATGGGTCCTGAATACACCCATCCGTAGCTGTGCCCGCCCGCGCGCTCATAGACGGGGCAGACATTGAGGCATGCACCACATCGGAGGCAGAAGAGGGACTCCCTCAGTAGGCTGTCTCCGAGGATTCTTGACCGGCCGTTGTCCAGGAGGATCAGGTGAAAAGCCTCCGGGCCGTCCTCTTCCTCCGCCTTCTTCGGGCCGGTGATCAGGCTCAGATAGGTGGGCATCTTCTGACCGGCCGCACTGCGGGGAAGAAGGTTCAGGAGGACTTGGAAATCATCCCAGGTTCCCACGACCTTCTCAAGGCCGATGAGCGCCACATGCACCCTGGGCAATGAGGTGACAAAGCGTATGTTCCCCTCGTTTTCAAAAAGGGCCAGGGTGCCCGTCTCGGCCACGGCCATGTTGCCCCCCGTGATCCCCATGTCCGCACCAAGAAACTTCTCCCGGAGCACCCGGCGGGCCGTCATGGTCAGTTCTTCGGGGTCGTCTGTGTATTCCACAGCCAGTTTTTCTTCAAAGAGGCGGGCCACTTCCTCCCTGTTCATGTGAATGGCAGGTGCAATGATGTGGGAGGGCGATTCACCCGCAAGCTGGACAATGAATTCTCCCAGATCCGTCTCCCACACCTCGATACCCTTCTCGGTAAGGACCCTGTTCAGGCCAATCTCCTCAGTCATCATGGACTTGCCCTTTACAATCGTGCGAACGCCGTATTGCCTTACCAGGTCCATGATCACCGCACGGGCCTCACCCGCATCCCTGGCCCAGTGGACGACGCCTCCCTCCTCGACGACCTTCTTTTCAAGGAGCTTCAGCAGTTCGGGCAGGCGGGAAAGGCACCGGTCTTTGACTTCGTGGGCTTTGCGACGGGCCTCTTCCGGGTCTTTCAATTGGGAAAAACCCTTTTCCCTCAGGGCCCGGAAACTTTCCCCGGCGTGGCGAAGCGTCCGGGTAAGGGTCTCATTGCGGGCCGCCTTTGCGGCCATCTCTTTGAATTGTTGGGTTTTTACTTCCATGATTCTCCCCTGACCCACCATCAAGGTATCATCTGCGGCGATGCCTTCGATCGCTCCTCCCTGCGACGTATTGCTCATACGACTCAGTCGTCGCTCCTCGGCGCCTTACATCTGACACCTCGCTGGTGATCAGAAATTTCGCCAAATCACCTGATGCAAATGACTATGTGCAAATTAGACATTGGGCTAGGCTTCTCCCGACTGTTTTGAGAGGACTTCTGCAATGTGGACGGGCTTGACCCTCTCATCCTGCTTTTCGAGGTAACCTCCGATGTTCAATAAACAGCCGGGTTCAGCGCTGATGAGAAATTGGGCGCCGCTTTTCACCACTGCGGCCGCCTTGTCTTCCACCATCTTTTCTGAGATCTCGGGAAATTCCAGGCTGAAGGCCCCTCCAAAACCGCAGCATATTTCAACCCTCTCCAGTTCCACCATTTCCAACCCGTGCACTCGAGATAGGAGTACCCTCGGCTCTTCCCTGACCCCCAGACCCCTCGAAAGTTGACAGGAATCGTGATAAACCGCCCTTCCAGGCCAGGTGGCACCCAGATCAAAAGAACCCTGAACCCTTACGAGAAATTCGGTGAGTTCATAGGTCTTCCGGCCCAGTGCCTTTACACGTTCGCATTGGATCGCATCTTCACCGAAGAGAACCGGGTAGTGTTTTCGGACCATTCCCACACAGGAACCGGAAGGCGCCACCACGAAGTCTGAAGCCTCGAAGACCTCGACAAAGTGTTGGGCCATCCTTCTCGCCTCTCTGTGGTGGCCTGCCTTGAAGGCCATCTGGCCGCAGCAGGTCTGGGTTTCCGGATAATCCACTTCCACCCCGGCGCGGGTCAGGACCCTGGCTGTGGCTTCCCCCACCTGGGGGAGGAAATGTTCTACAAGACAGGGAATGAACAGACTGGCTCTTATGGGTGTCTTTCGGTCGGTCATCAAATTCCTTTCTTGTAATGCACCGGTCACCGTGCGATATTGGTGACTCGAAGACAAGTCGTGTTATCCGGCGATAAAGGGACGAGGTGATCCTTTGATGCAGTTCTGCGACTTCAACTGCCGCTTTGCAGCGTGGCCCGAAAAAGATGGAATGGACGGTTCAGGGAGTTGTATGACTTTTCAGGCCGTTTATTGCAAGAAAAAGAACCGGGTCGTCCACAAAAACAGGGTGTGTCCTGAAAAGGAAACCAGGAAAAGCCCCTCTAACCCATCTTAAAGCCTCACGGTTTCGAGATACCGGGTAATCGCCCCGTCATACTGGTTCGTCAGACGAAAGACTTTTTTGGCCAGACGAAAGCGGGTCTTCAGGGTCGTCTCCCCTTTGTGCTCCTTCATTTCCTTGAGGACCGTTTTGTAGTCGGACGGGTCCACGACGACGGTTACGTCTCTGAAGTTTTTTGCGGAAGAGCGCAGCATGGCAGGTCCGCCGATGTCGATATTTTCAATGGCCTCCTCCAGGGAAACGCCTTTCCGGGCCACGGTGTTTTCGAACTGGTAGAGGTTCACCACCACAAGGTCAATGGGTTTGATCCCGTACTCCACCATCATTTCCTTGTGCTCCGGGTTGTCCCGGAGGCCCAGGAGACCCCCGTGCACCTTTGGATGGAGCGTCTTCACCCTCCCGTCCATCATCTCCGGAAAACCCGTGTAGTCCGAGATATCCGTCACGACCACGCCCCCATCCCGGATGGCCTTGGCCGTGCCCCCCGTGGAGATGATTTTGACTCCGAATCCTGAGAGTGCCCTGGCAAAGTCCACGATTCCAGTCTTGTCGGTCACGCTGATCAATGCGTATTCAATCCTGCTCATCCCCTTTGCCCTCCTTTTATAGTTCCATCGTCTGACCTATAATCCAAACTGCGGAAATTATCAATCGCAATCCCGTTGACCTTTAAAAGAAACCTGTTATCATATTGGTGTTCGACCGGTTTTTTTCTGTCTATCCAATCTATCCTGTATCCTGTCCAAAAAAAGGAATTCTGCAGAGGCCGTCATGACCCGGATTCTGATCATCTACCATTCCCAAACAGGCCATACGGCCCGGATGGCCGAGCACGTCGCCGCCGGTGCCCGGTCCATTCCCGGGGTCGAGGTCACCTTTAGAAAGACCGGCGATGCGACCCTTACCGACCTCTTGGAGTGCGATGGCCTGGCCATCGGGTCACCGGAGTATTTCGGATACATGGCGGGGATGGTGAAAGATTTCTTTGACCGGACCTATGCGCCGGCCCGAGAGGACAGGCGGATTTTCAAGAAGCCATACGTCATCTTTGTCAGTGCAGGAAATGACGGATCCGGCGCCCTGAACCAGATAGAGCGAATCTGCCGGGGATACCCCCTGAAAGAAGTCTATGATCCGGTCGTGGCCAAAGGAGAGCTTGACGAGGAAATCCTTAGGCGATGCAAAGAACTCGGCAAGACCATTGCGGCGGGTTGTGATGCCGGGATTTACTAGCAATGCCCATCCACAAATAGAATTTGGGCAGTGACAAGTTTCCATTTCATAAATAAGTCATTTTTTACAAGATCAAGTCGAAGATCCCGGACTTTGAGCGGGAGAAATCAAGAGATTACGCGGAGACGTACATATGGCACGTCGCACAAGGAATCTCGCAGATTGACACAGACCAGTCCCGCCATAGGCGGGGGATCATGAAAAAGGGACATTTATGGATGTAAACTAGTTTTCCTTTTCGGGCTCCGAATTGGGCAGGGGAAGCTTGAAAAATTCTACTCCCTCTTGTTTCAACGTTTTTTCCTCATCATCCGTAGCCGCTCCCCTTATATTCCTCTTCTCGGTCACCCCGTAATGCATCTTCAGCGCCTCTGAGG
>CAYUCJ010000227.1:0-5667 GCA_964443285.1 uncultured Desulfobacteraceae bacterium
TTGAAGACGTCCCCGGTGACGGTAATGCCCATAAGCCCCGTCACGAAAAGGACATAAAGGGTGTAGAACGTTCCGATCTTCTCTGGAAACGCCTTCTGGACACTCTTATGGGTCGCGAAGAGGTTGACGAGGGCTACGGACGAAACCACCACCAGCACCAGCCCGTTGAGGAGGTCCACGCGATAGGCAATGCCCCAGGGCGGCATCCAGCCCCCCAGGTGGTACTCCACAACGCCCTGGTCCAGGACTTGGAAGAGCAGCCGGAGGGCACTGTACACGGACGTGCCGAGGGCCAGAAGGGCAACGGGAAAGCAGAAGGACTTCTTGACCCAGCTGAGTGCGCTGATGACGAAGGCAGAAAGCAGGGGTACCGTTACAAGCAGAACAGGGAAGTGGTGGCTCATTTTTCTCTCAGGCGCATAAGAATTTCGTCTTCTTCAAGGGTCTTGTACTCCTGGTAGATCTTCAATGCCAGGGCCAGTGCAACACCGAACGTGGAAACGGACACAACGATGGCTGTGAGCATGAGTACATGGGGCAGGGGGTTGATGTAGTCGGCAACCTTGATGGCGTGTTCGCCCGCCCCTTGCACGTGCTCGATGATGGGTATGGTTGCCCCTTTTTTTGATCCTATGGATACATAGAAGAGAATGATCGCCGTCTGAAAGATGTTCATGCCCACCAGCTTCTTGATGAGGTTGTTCTTGGCGATCATGGCGTAAAGCCCGATCATCATCAGGACGATATAGAGCCAGTAGTTGTATTTCGCGACAATAAGACTGATGGCTTCCGTCATAAATCAAAGCCCCTCATCGTGTTTGCCTTCAGAGGCAATATTAATGTAAATGCACACCATAACGGCCATGACCGCAATAAAGACGCCGGTCTCAACAGACAGAATTCCATAGGCCCTGGCTTCAATCTGGTCGACCGGCAATATCTTGGCAAGCTCTTTGTAGTCAATGAAATTACCGCCCAGGACCAGGCAGAGGGCCCCGGTTCCCGCATAGATAAAGACACCAAGGGCGGAAAGCAGGCCATCCACTTTTTCCCGGAACCCATTTAACGCCGTGCGTAGATCGAAGGCAATGGCCATGACGATAAAACTGGCTCCCATGATGACCCCCCCCTGAAATCCTCCGCCGGGGCTCTCGTGACCGTGGGCGAGGACGTAAAGCGCGAAGAGCTGGATGAAAGGCACCAGAAAGCGGGCCATGGTTTTGATGATGAGATCATAGGGGGTCCACATGGTGTCTATTCTCTCGAATTCTCCGGAACGCTCGGGTATCCGACCCTTGCCCTTGATGTGGAATGTGACGCCGGTGGAAACATGCCGGTAATAGCGGTCTTCGTCTTCCTTCCTGACGATCCTCAGAAGAATAAAACAGCTCATGCCGGCCGCAAAAATAACCGTCGTCTCGAACATGGTGTCAAACCCACGGTAATCGGCCAGGACCGAGGTAACCACATTGGGCACGTCGGTCTCCTCCATGGACTTCTCCAGATACCTGGGGGACACGTGGGTGCTGGCCGGAGACCCGGGATCGCCCCAGGGGGGGAAGTCCTGGGTGGCATAGAGCAAGAGGGCTCCACTGAGGCAGACAATGATAAACCCAAAAAGTCTCAATCCTTTGTCCTCCGCGTTGTACGAAAAACAGCCGCCACGAAAAAGACGGTACTGACACCGGCTCCCACCGAGGCCTCTGTAAACGCCACGTCAACGGAGCCCATGATGGCCCAAAGGAGACACATCATGAAGCTGTAGGCGCCGAAAAGGATGGAACAGCCCAGGAGGTCCTTGACCCATATGGCAGCAACGGCGCACAGGATAACGAGCGAGAGGATAGCCAGATCGAGCTGCCAGATCATGATTCCTCCTCCTGTTGTTCCTGGAATTCTTTTGTCCATGGTTTCAGTCCCGCCCGCATACCTGCATCAACGATGGAGTGAGTGGCCGTCGGGCTTGAAAGAAAGACGAAAACGAGAATCAGGATCATTTTGCAGCTGGTCAGGATGGAGGCAAGTGAAAAACCTTGCAGGCTGTAAAGAGCCATACCCGCCACCATGAGCAGCGAACCAAAGGTGTCCAGTTTACCGGCGGGGTGGAGACGGGTGTAGAAATCAGGGAATCGGACTATCCCGACGCCCCCACCTGTAAAGAACACGAGTCCGGCTGAAAGAAGAAGTGTTGCAACGATATTCATGCTGTGGAATCCTTCCTTCTGTACAATTTATTAGGAGCGTGTGCTTGAGAATGTACCAGTCAGATCCTAATGTAAATATTGTTCAACCCCGCCTGTGGCGGGTTCAAAAGGCACGACCGGCTAAACGGGTTAACCTACTTATATGGCGGTTCCTCATAGAGGCCTTTCCGCTTCTGAAAATACCTGGATGCCGCCAGTACGGCGATGAAGTTGAGCATGGCATAAGCCATGGCGATATCCACGAACATATCCACGCGTTTGTAGATGAGACCGATAATGATCAGCAGGACGACCGTCTTGCTTCCGATGGCATTGACGCCGATGAGTCGGTCCAGGACGGTGGGTCCGAAAAAGGCCCGATAGAGCGATAAGGTCATCAGCAGACAGAGGTAAAGGCCTACATAAAGGAATACATGTCCCATCAATCTTCTCCAAATGCCTTTGCGACCCGTTCCTCCATTTCCCCGGGCAGGGCCTCGGCGGACATCCTGTCAATAGAGTGAACCTTGAAATCGCCGTCCACGGAAACGGAAACGGTGATGGTACCGGGGGTGAGGGTGATGGAATTTGCAAAGGTGACCAGGGATAGATCCTTGGTCAGTTTACTTTGAAAGCGCATAATGTGGGGATCTATCAGGTCAAGCATTCTCGGATGAAAGGTCAGGTAGAGCACGTGCAGATTGGCTATCCAGATCTGGTAAATCAGCCATGGAATATATTTCAGAAAACGCCAGATGGACAGGAATAGGCCACCTGTTTTACCTTCAGGAAAAAGGAGATATTTAGACATATGGGCTACAATAGCGCAGGAGATGAGACCAAGGCCCAGGTGGAGATAGTCAAATTTTCCTGAGAGCAGGATCCATAGCCCGAAAAGGGCTACGAACGTGATGAGGAATGGAGCCGTTTTGCCCCTGGAACTGCCGGATTTCCCGGGAGAAGGCTTTTGAGGTGTTGTGGCATGCCCATTCGTTCTGGTCGTTGTCAATTCGGCTTTTTCCCTTTCAGTTTATCTCATGGGTATCCGGATGGAGAAAGTAGTGCCCTGTCCCTGGAGACTCTGACAGCGCATTTCTCCCCCCAGCTTTTTGATGATATTACCGCATATGGCGAGGCCCAGTCCTGTCCCCTTGCCTCTTGGCTTGGTGGTATAGAAAAGATCAAAAATTTTCTTCCGGACCTCCTCACTCATCCCGGTTCCACTGTCGGAGACCTGGATTTCAGCCGCATCTTCGGAGAGGGATGTCTTCAGTTTGATGGTTCCGTGGCCTTCCCCTTTTTCCTTGACGGCATAGATGGCATTGGTGAGCAGATTGACAAAGACCTGTTCCAGCTGCTTGGGGTCGGAATGCAGAACGAGCGGCCCATCGATGAATTCATAGACAATGTCTATTTGCTTGTATTTCAGTTCAGGCTCAAGAAATGCCACGGTCTCCCTAATCAATTCATGGATATCGAATTCTTTTTTGGTAGGCTCCGAATCTCTTGCAAATCCAAGAACTTGCTTTGTTCTGTTCCTGCAGCGCTTGGTCTGTTCCACAATATCCTTGAATATCTTTTCAAGTTCTTCCTTGTCTTCCGCTTTTATCCCCTCGGCGTCCGTGGTTACGACTGATCCCCATCCCGCAGCCTCATTGATGACCGCCAGGGGATTGTTGATTTCATGGGCCACCGAGGCGGCGATGCGCCCCATTTCCGCGAGTCTGTCCACGCGTATGAGGTCCTCCTGAAGGCTCATCCATCTGGTAGCGTCCCTGCAGATCCCCACGGTTCCAATGCTCTGATCTTCGTCGTTTTTCAGGCTCACAAGGGAGACATCGCAGTAAACGTCCTGTTCACTCTTGTGCAGGAGAGGAAAGTCCTCTGCAGAAGCATGGCCATTCTCATTGGAAAGCTTGAAGAGCGCACGAAAGGCCTCCGGGTCGCGGGCCAGGGCCTCCACAGGTGTCCCTGCGAGTTCCAGCCATTCATAGCCCAGGACTTCCTCACCGCCTCTGTTGAAAGTGACGAGAAATCCGCTTATATCGGCAGCGAAAATAATATCGTTTGAGATCTGAAGGATGGAACGGAGAAGACTGCGGGTTTGCTCCAGTTCAAAGTTGGTTTTCCCGAGTTGACCGAATTTTCGTATGATGGAACGTTGTTGGCGTCGCTTTGAAAGAAAAATAGATTTGAGTTTTTGTCCGAGGGTTTTTCGATCAAAATCATTCGTCATTCAAATGTGCCCCCATTCGCGCTGGCATATTGGCCGAACCTGGAGCCCTGGTGTCTAGGTGGCAGGACCCGTTTTCGCGCTCACTACCTTCGGCGGTCATCCCTGACTGGGATGATCGGGCAGAACGTTTTGAAGAACTATTATTCTGATGTAAATCAAAAGGTTGCGTGGTATCCCATTGATTTTAAGGGATCATTCGATTCCATAGATTTTGCGCAACTCCTTTATGGCCTTCTTGATGCCCTTGGCACCCATGCCGGACCGATAAATCTCTTCTACCTGTTCCTTGAATTTTCCGGACTGAATTTCTTCCTTCTTCTGGTGAGCTTCTTTTATGGTTTCAACGAGGTTTTCATAATCAATAGGTTTCAGGAGGTACTTGTAGGCGTCCTGTTGGCCGCTCTCAAGCGCCGTGTCTATAGAGCCGTGGCCGGTGAGGACAATACACTGGATGAGGGGTTGGATCTCTCTGAGCCGCTTCTGTGTCTCAACACCGTCGATACCCGGCATCTTGAGGTCCACGACAGCCACATCAAAGAAATTGTCTGCAGCCACGTCCAGGGCTTCTTCTCCTGAAAATGTCGCCTTGACGGTAAAACCTTCCTTTAACAGCCGTTTGGAGAGATAATCCAGAAGGGTCTGTTCATCATCGATGAGAAGAACTTTGATATCGGGTGATTTGCTCATAACCAACTCCTTGGTATCGGTTGGAATCAATTGGAAGGTAGAAACCCTTATACTGATCCATCAATTCCATGTCAAGGCATTTTATTGGACCCTGAAAAACGGGTGAAAACGCCCCGGCTGAACGCGTAGGCACTTGACAGGAGCCGATGATCTATACTATATTCAAGATAACCCCGTCAGTTCCGTACCAGGGGTTGTTGCAACCAATTTCCTTTCAAAAAAAGAACACTCTTGACGAACGGGTGCATAGAGACCAGATGCCAAGGGCGATCAGTGGTGGTAGACTTCTGATCCTTATTCGCGAGCGGGCTTGTTGGGAAAAAAAGACCTGCCGTGCTTCCCTGTCAGTGCTGAATCTCTTCCGGCTTTTGCGATCATTCCATCTCCCAAATTCTCCTGTTGAGCGTCGGCCGATCACGTCTACTGCCTTTTTCCTTTTCTTTTTTCTCGCCACTGAATCTTGATGGAACCGTAAAAGGCCCGTCCGTGGACTTTCGACTCACGGAAACCGAAAAGTGTGATTTTCGATTTCCTTACAAATCAACGGGTTGCGTCGCACCC
>CAYUCJ010000228.1:0-5650 GCA_964443285.1 uncultured Desulfobacteraceae bacterium
ATTTCCCGTACTTTTCAGAACATAGAACTCTTCAAGGGTATGACGGTTCTGGACAACATCAAGCTCGGCCGGCACAGCTTTCTCAAGTCTGGGATATTTTCCGACATCTTCTATTACGGCCGCACCATCAGGGAGGAACTGGAACTCAGAAAGGAGATCGAAGAAAAAATCATTGATCTCCTGGAGATCGAAGCCATTCGGAAGCAGGTGGTCGGAACCCTTCCTTACGGCCTTCAGAAAAGGGTGGAGCTCGCCAGGGCCCTTGCTATGCGTCCGGAGGTGCTCCTTCTGGACGAACCCATGGCCGGGATGAATCTCGAGGAGACCGAAGATATGGCCCGATTTGTCATCAACGTGAACAGCATGTGGGGGGTAAGCATCGTTCTCGTTGAGCATGATATGGGTGTGGTCATGGATATCTCGGACCGTGTCTGCGTCTTGGAGTTTGGAAGGAAAATTGCCGAGGGCTCTCCCCACGAAATTCAAAGCAACCCGCAGGTGGTCAGCGCCTACCTGGGTGATGACGAAAAAGCCTATTCGCGTCTCTGACAGGAGAAAGATGAACGCAGCCGATTCCCCAGACAAACAACCGGACCTGACCCTCCCTTCGCTCCTCGTCAGGAATGGTGATCGGTTCGGTGATTCGAGGGTCGCCCTTCGTGAAAAGGAGTTCGGCATCTGGCAATCCGTGACGTGGAGAGGATACCTGGAACATGTGCGCGATTTTTCCTTAGGCCTCATATCCATCGGACTCAACCCTTCGGAAAAACTGGGTATTATCGGAGGGAATCGTCCGGAATGGCTCTACGCTGAGCTGGGGACACAGGCGGCCCGGGGCGTGCCGGTCGGCATTTTCAAGGACTCCATCCTCAGTGAAGTCGCTTACATTATCGACCATTCGGAAGCCACCATGATCGTGGCCGAAGATCAGGAACAGGTCGACAAGATCCTCGATCTCAGGGAAAAACTCCCCCGCGTCAGGAAAATCATTTACACGGATCCCAAAGGCTTGTGGGATTACGAAGAAGAGATCCTGATTGATTTCTTCGAGGTGGAACGATTGGGCCGGGAGATGGGCAAGCAACAGCCGGACCTCTTTGATGAAAACATCAGGGCAATCGGGGGAGAAGATCTGGCCACCATCTGTTACACTTCAGGCACCACCGGAAACCCTAAAGGAACCCTTCTGACCTATAGGAATATCCTGAGTATGGTGGCCTCTCTGAATGAAGTGGACCCCAAGAACCCCGATGACCAGTTCCTTTCCTTTATCCCCCTGCCGTGGATCGTGGAACAGACCATGAGCGTCTTTTCCGCCCTCTACTCCGGCTATACCGTGAATTTCCCTGAGGAGTCGGATACCTCCATGGCCGACCTTTACGAGATCGCCCCCAGCCTGGTCGTGGCGGGTCCCCCCATGTGGGAGGGCCTCTCTCGTCAGGTGATGGTCAAACACCTGGACGCCTCCTTTTTCAAAAAACTTGTCTACGAACTGTGCCTCCCCATCGGATATCGCTGGGCCGATTTCAAGTTTGAAAAAAGGCGTCCTCCCCTGGTCTGGCGAGTCATCTACTGGCTCGCCTATGCAGCCATGTTCAGGGCCCTGCGGGATCGCCTGGGTTTCTCCAGAGTCCGAACGGCCATGACCGGCGGCGCGGCCCTCGGCCCTGACGTGTTTCGTTTTTTTCACGCATTGGGAATCAACCTGAAGCAGATTTACGGACAGACGGAGGTGGCCGGATATTCCACCATACACCACGACGGCGACATCAAATTTGATTCGGTCGGCATACCCGTTCCAGCAGCCAGGATATCCATTTTTGAACCCGATAAAGAGGGCGTGGGAGAGGTCATTTCATCCGGCCCCGGTCTTTTTCAGGGTTATCTCAAGAATGAGGAGGCCACCAGGGAAACTATTATCGACGGATGGCTGCACTCCGGGGATGCGGGCTACTTTACGCCTGAAGGGCATCTGGTGATTATCGACCGGGTCAAGGATCTGATGCACCTCAAGGGCGGGGCCCGGTTTTCACCCATGTTCATTGAGAACAAACTGAAATTCTGCCCCTATATTGTGGAGGCCGTCGTGCTCGGCCATACCCGGGAATATGTGACGGCCATGATCTGCATCGATTTCAAGCATGTGGGTAAATGGGCGGAAGAGAACAGAATCAGCTATACCACCTATTCGGACCTGGCCGCAAAACCGGAGGTCTACGACCTGGTTGAACGGGAGGTGGTGCGGGTGAACACCACCCTGCCTGAAAAGGCCAGAATCGCCAAATTCCTCCTTCTTTACAAGGAACTGGACCCGGATGATGAAGAGTTGACACGCACCAGAAAGATACGCCGCGCGTTTATCAACGAAAAATATGCGAAAGAGATCGCAGGCCTTTACAGTGGTGTGGAGGAGATGCCCATCGAAACCGTCATCCGGTATCAGGATGGCAAGACTGCCATGCTGCGAACAAACCTGACGATTCGCACCATGAAACCGGAAGAGGCCTATCAGGATTTACTGAAAAAGAAAGGTTTCTTCAGAAGGCTCAAAGGGGGGATGTAGGTTGGGAGGCGAATTCCTGTTTTTCATGCAGTTTTTCCTTTCCGGGCTGTCCATGGGCTCCATCTACGCGCTTGTGGCACTGGGTTTCGTCCTGATTTACAAATCCACCTCCATTCTAAACCTGGCCCAGGGCGAGTTCCTCATGGTGGGGGCCTATGTCTGCCTTTCCATGACCCTGGACTTCGGACTCAACTTCTTTGTCTCCTTCATCATCACAATGGCCTTTTCCGTCCTCCTGGGTCTTGCCGTCGAACGCCTTGTGCTCAGGCCACTTATTGGAGAGCCTATCATTTCAGTGATCATGGTCACCCTGGGCCTCACCTATATATTGAGGGGCGCGGTGATCATGCTGTGGGGCAATGATATCAGGCAGTTCAACATCTTTCCTGAAGAACCCATCGATCTGTTCGGTGTCAAGCTCACGTATCTCTATCTCTGGAGTATGGGGATCTCCGTCTTGTTGCTGAGCGTTTTTGCCGTTTTCTTTAAATACGCACGAACAGGCATTTTCATGAGAGCGGTGGCTGACCATCAGACAGCTTCCCAGAGTATGGGCATTTCCGTGAAACGGGTCTTTGCCATCAGCTGGTGTATTGCCGCCGTGGTTTCCTCCATAGGCGGCATCCTGGTGGGCAATATCGGAGGCGTGGGGGTGGATCTGAGCTACATCGGTCTCAAGGTATTGCCTGCTGTGATCTTCGGGGGGATGGACAGTATTCTGGGGGCCATCATCGGCGGCCTTTTCGTGGGCGTCCTGGAATTTCTTTCAGCCGGGTATCTGGATCCATACATCCCCGCAATAAATGAGGTATTCCCCTTTATGGTCCTGGTCCTGGTCCTGATGATCAAGCCCTATGGGCTGTTCGGAACTCAAGAGATAGAGCGGGTCTGAGAGAATGGAAAATGCAATGAGAAAATGGCAATGGGTGAGGGCGCCGGTTCATCGAGAAAATGGCGGGTATC
This sequence comes from uncultured Desulfobacteraceae bacterium, assembly GCA_964443285.1. Lineage (GTDB taxonomy): Bacteria > Desulfobacterota > DSM-4660 > Desulfatiglandales > Desulfatiglandaceae > CAYUCJ01. Next base: position 3,527 of record CAYUCJ010000228.1, read on the forward strand.
TGGTCAACCTTAAGATTTTATGAGATCCTGAGCTATGCCGGCTGGAATATTCCACGAAAAATATCGCAGTGATGAGCGCATCTTCCAAACCTGGTTTGTGAAGGCTTGGGTCATTGCTTTTTTGTTGGCCTGCATTCTGTTCCCCCTGGTGGCGTCCAAGTATATGATGTCCATCATGGTTGAGGCCGGTATTGCGATTATTGCCTGCCATGGCCTCAACCTCCTCACCGGGTTCACAGGACAGATATCACTGGGTCATGCCGCTTTCCTGGGTGTGGGTGCCTACACCTGCTCCATTCTCATTGGCCAGGCAGGTGTGCCCTTTCTGGTAGCTTTACCCGCCGCCGGTTTTGTAGCCGCTCTTGTGGGCATGGTCTTTGGTATTCCGTCCCTTAGGCTGCGTGGTCTTTATCTGGCCATGGCCACCATTGCGGCCCAGTTTATCATAGAGTTCACCATCCGGCGCTGGGACAGCCTGACAGGCGGTGTGGAGGGGTTGTACGTAGACCCGGGAACCATCGGGCCGATTCACTTCAACAACCACTTCCACCTCTATTACCTGACCTTCATCCTGGCCGTGGCCGCCACCATGGCGCTCAAGAACATTGTCCGCTCCCGATCGGGGAGGGCTTTTGTGGCTATTCGGGACAGGTATCTGGCCGCCGAGGTGATCGGGGTGAATCTTTTCAAATACCGCCTCATGTCCTTTGCGGTCGCCTCCTTTCTTGCCGGCATAGCCGGGGCATTGCTGGCACAGTATCTGGAGGTGATCACCCATGAATCTTTCACCATCCACCAATCCATCGATTACCTTGCCATGTGCATCATCGGGGGCTTGGGGCACATTACCGGGGGGATCTTCGGTGTGGCATTCTGGTTTATCCTGGAAAGGGTCCTTGAGGTGGTGACCACCTATCTGAACTCGACGTTTCCCGATCATATCACCTGGTTTGTCTCTATCAGGGAGATCGTCTTCGGTTTTGTGATCGTGTTTTTCCTCATTTTCGAACCTGACGGACTTGCCGCACGGTGGCGCACGATTCGTGCCTACTGGAAGCTGTGGCCGTTTTCTTATTGATGGAACAGTAAAAAGTTTCAATAGCGTCCTCAGGAGAGGGGAGGGCGGGGAAGGAAAAGGAGGAATTCTCACCAGGCCGTTCATCTTAAACAGAAAGGGAGGAATGAATGATGAAAAAATGGACAATCGGATTTGCCATAGTGGTCGTTGCCATGGCCCTGGCCTTGGGGCCGGGTACCAACAGCGTTGTCGCTGCCGATGAGGTCAAGTGGGGTGTCCTCATCGACCTTTCCGGTCCCACATCGGACTGGGGTAAGAACCAGGTCAAAGGCCAGTTGGATGCCATGCGCTGGGTCAACGAGCATGGAGGGATCAATGGAAAAAACCTCAAACTGATCGTCATAGACGATGGGTACAAAGTCCCGCGCGGGGTGGCCGGATACAATCGTCTCGTCGACTCTGAGAAGGTTATGGGTCTTTACATACAGTCCACGGGGACCACCATGACGCTGATCAAGAAAATCGTTGCAGACGGCGTGGCCACCATCGCGGCTTCTTTTACCTCCAAATTCCAGAATCCCAAAAAGACCCCTTTCAGCTTTTTCGTCTCCCCTTCTTATGCGACCATGGGCCGCATTGCCCTGAAATGGATCAGGGACAACTGGAAGGACAAGAGCCGAAACCCAAGAATATGTTACCTGTACCCGGATAACAAGTACGGCAGGGACATCTTGAACGTGTGCAAGGACTATGCAAAGAAGATCGGCGTCGATGTGGGACCGGATCAGGTCATCAACTGGCCCACCAAGGATGCCACGGTGCAGCTGACCAACATGAAACGGTATGACCCTGATTTTGCCTACATAACCTCCACCGCCATGAACGGGGCGGTTATCCTCAAGAATGCCATGGCATTGGGGCTGAGGACAAAATTCATTTCAAACATCCGGAATTTTGAGGAGAGCCTCATTACCCTGAGCGGCGGGGCGGCCGAGGGAACCTACGGCGTGCACCCCATCGCCCCCTATGGCGCGCCTGTTCCGGGCATGGCAAAGGTCGTGGAGAGTCATGAAAAATGGCATCCCGGGGAAACGGGGACCAACGTC
>CAYUCJ010000229.1:0-5643 GCA_964443285.1 uncultured Desulfobacteraceae bacterium
TGCAATCAGTTTAGGATATAACTGAGAGGATTGACTGCCATTCCATTTAAATGGACCTCGTAGTGCAGATGGGGACCCGTGGAACGACCCGTGCTGCCGACAAGAGCTATGGTGTCGCCCCTTTCCACATGGCTGTTTTTCTTGACCAAAGCCTTTTGCAGGTGGGCGAATCTCGTCACGATTCCATGTCCATGAGAGATGATGATACTCTTGCCGTAGCCGTGGTCCCATCCGACAAAGGTAACGATTCCATTCGCCGGGGCCAGGATTGGCGCATTCATTCGGGTGGAGATATCGATGCCCTTGTGAAACTCCCTTCCGCCGGTGACTGGAGAGGTCCGATAGCCAAAACCACTGCTCAACCAGCCCTTGGTCGGCCAGATTGAAGGTGTGGAGGCCAGGAGCGTCTTCTGTTTTTCAAGAAATTTCTCCAGTTCGGCCTTTTGTTCCTTGCCATAGGCAATTTCTTCATTGAGATTGTCGAGGGAAAGGTGCATCTTTCGGACCAGGTCCCTGTGGGTCTGGTCAACGCCGTAGCGCGGATCCAGAACCACAGGATCGGGGCCTCCAACGCCTTTGGACAGGTGGTTGTCCTCAGCGGTCTCCATATTCACCATGACCCTCAGGCGATGATCGACTGCTTCGAGCGCACCCACTTTTTTTGTCATCTTGTTGATCCGCTTGGCGAGATGCAGAAATTGATTCCTTTGGAACTGGTTTTCTTTCTCCAGTTGGGCGAGCCTGGGCATCTTGGTCCTTAATTCCAGGTAGCCGTGAAAGACCCAGGCGAAGTAGGCTCCTCCCCCGAGCAGGCACAAACACATCAGATACAAGAGCATTCTTGACAACCTGATTTGCCTGGTTTCCCCGGTCCCTTCCGGAATGAAGACTATGGTCATCCTCTTGAGAGCCAAATCACCTTCTCCCCAGGTTGGACATCAAGCTTGACATCCTCCATATTAACTATAATATCAATATGTTACACTATACCCATCTGAACATTAGTGTCCTTTTTATCACACCTGTTCACTTCTTGTCAAGCCGTTCTGCGTATTCGACAAATCGCTTTCAGGTGAGCGCTTACTTCATCAGTCCCGGATTCCCGGGCTATCCCTTTACCAGCCTTTTTTGCGACAGATTTCTGCAACCGGTTCCCTGCTCCCCGGGAGAAGCACACCTCAAGGGGTATCAAAATAGTGCAATACCTGGGCCACGGGAACCCTGCTCTTTCCCGATTCGGCGGGCCTCACGCCTTTTCTTTCCCATTCGGGTGAAAGGACTGAACAATCCTTCCTGCCAGTTCCAGGCTGATGCCGGGTACCTCCGCCATTTCCTCCAGACCGGCCCGCGCCAGGGCATCCACACTCCTGAAATGGGTCAGCAACTGTTTTTTTCTCTTTTTTCCAATACCCTGGATATGCTCCAAATCCGAAACGGTCAAGGCCTTTTCCCTCAGTTTTCTGTGGTAACTGACGGCCCTTCGGTGGGCCTCGTCGCGAACGCGCATCAGAAACAGGAGGACCGGATCATTTTCTTCCAACCTCACCGGGTTCTTTCTGCCGTGGATGTATATCTTGTCCCTTGTTTCCCCCCTGTTTTCAGAAGGTTTTGCTATGGCAACCACTTCAGGCCACCCGGGCCCTTCCATCCGTGCAAGGACCTTTTTCACCACATTCAGGTGTCCTCGGCCCCCATCCACCACAAAAAGATCCGGTGTGGCCCCCCTGGTCACCCTCCTTTTGACCATTTCCACCATCATTCCATAGTCATCGATACCATCCACCGCCTTGATCCGAAAATTTCTGTATCCGGATCGCTCAGGTCGCCCATCCTTGAAACGGACCACCGTACCCACAGCCTGATCCCCGAAGAAATTACTGATGTCCAGCCCCTCGATCGTCTCAGGTGGTTTTTCCAGTTTCAGGACCCTTTGAAGATTTTCCATGAGCTTTCTGCCGGCCTCCTCCTCCTGTCCGGCCAGGACACTTTCTGCATTGGTGTCAGCCATCCGCACCAATCGAAGTTTTTCCCCCTTCAACGGTCTGTGTAAAGAGACCTTTCTTCCCGACAGGCTCGACAGCCAGGCTCCGATGGCAGGCAGATCTTCACAAGAAGTCGATGTCAGGATCTCTTTTGGAATAAAGGCTTCTTCGGCATAATATTGTTTCAGAAAGGCCTCCACAACCTCTGCAGGATCGCCGATGGCCTGATTCGTGAAGAGAAAATTCCGGCTTCCAGCCAGATAACCGCCCCTCACATGCAGGATAGCCACCTGGACCAATCCCTCCTTTTTCGCAACCCCGATGACGTCTTTGTCCTCCAGCCGGGGGGAAACGACATGCTGTTTTTCCACCGTGCGCTCGATGGCCCGGATCTGATCTCTGATCTCCGCCGCTCGTTCAAATTCCAGACGGTCGGCCGCGCCCTCCATCTCCCGCTTCAGTTGATCGATCAATTCCCGATTCCGTCCCTCGAGGAATAACCTTACCTGATGCACGATATCCTGATATATGATCGTACTGACTTCTCTCGTGCACGGTCCCAGACAGCGGTCCATTTGATAATTGAGGCAGGGCCTGCTGCGTTTCGGCATTCGTCTGTCTTTGCATTTTCGAAGCCGGAAGATACGGTCAATCATTTTCAGGGTTCTTCTCACCGAGTGAGCGGAGGAAAAAGGACCAAAATAAAGGGCACCGTCTTTTCTTATTTTTCTTACGATCCGAAGGCGCGGATAGGGCTCCTTGAGATCCATGCGAAGGCTGGGATACCGCTTGTCGTCCCGAAGGATGATATTGTAGCGCGGCATGAATTTTCTGATCAGCGTGCTTTCAAGGATAAAGGCCTCATTTTCGCTGGCGGTCAGGATGCAATCCAGCCCGCTTGCCTTTTTCATCATGAGCGCTGTTTTGCGGGACTTATCGGCAGGTGTCTTGAAATAGGAGTGGACGCGCTTCCTGAGGTTCTTCGCTTTGCCAACATAGATGACCTTCCCGGCTGTATCCTTGAAAAGGTAGACCCCCGGGTCCTGAGGCACCCCTCGAGGGGCTCTCCCTGACCTCACTTCGAATTGAACGCTCTCATCCCCGTTCAACGCGGAATTCTTCCTTGCCTGGTAGTCCTTGTTTGGAGATGGTGGTTGCATAGGACAAAGGTAAGTGATAGGTTTAGACGAGTCAAGGCGGTTGTTGCTGCAGAGGAAGCAAAGGATGATTCCCTTTTTGAAATCCATATTGATATTGTCGTTGGTTTTTTTCGTTTTCACGCTTTTCGGGTGCGCCGGCAGCAAGCCTGGGTGGATGCCATTGGCCCGAGTTCAAGGGATAAAGCGCCCTTTCCATACGGGGCAAATTGCAGCCCTGCCCGAAGGAGGCCTCCTGACCTTTGATGGGCTCATAAAAGAGTTGCGCTCCAAACGTCTCGTTTTCGTGGGAGAGATGCATGAAAACCTTGAGCACCATCTCCTCCAGGTGCAGATCCTCCAGGCCCTCTTGTCCCTTGAACCCAGCATGGACACGGCTATGGAGTTTTTCCAGGTGGACCAGCAAAAGGCCTTAAACCGTTATTTCGGTGGCAAGACAGACGAGTCGCAATTTCTGGAAGAGGCCCAATGGTCCAAGATTTGGGGATTCCCCTACCGGTTCTATCGGCCGCTCATACTGGCCACCAGGGACAGGAACCGGAGACTCATTGCAATCAATGCCCCGAGAAAGATCATAAAGCAGGTGGCCAGGGAAGGTCTGGAGGGGCTTAAACCGGGAGAGCGTTCCAAGCTTGCAGAGAATATCGATTTGACTGACGCTGGACACCTTGCGTTTGTTCAGGATATCTTTAAGATGCATGCACACGGAACTCTCAAGAATTTTGATTACTTCTACCAGGCCCAGTGTGCCTGGGATGACACCATGGCCGAGAATATTGCTAACTACCTGGAAACCCAAGGAAGCAAGTTGATCGTCTTTACCGGAAATGGACATATCCTGAACCGGTACGGGATCCCGAACAGGGTTAGAAGACGTCTTCCGGTCTCCATAGCCATTGTCGTGCCTTATGCAATAGGTAGCCAGAAAGAGCTCAAAAAGGATTCAGCGGACTACATCTGGTTTACGCGATAAAAGATCCTTTAGAAAAACAAGGGAACTCATATGGGTCACCATCAACCTGAATTTCATTATTGTCCCGTGTGCGGCGGCAAGTTGAACCAGGTCGTTTTGAAGGAGATAGAACCGGCAAGGCTGGTTTGTTCAAACTGCCGGTTCGTCTTATACATGGATCCCAAAGTGGTGGCTTGCACCGTGGTGGAACAGGAGGACCGGATTGCCCTCCTGAAGCGGGCCATGGATCCCCAGAAAGGACTTTGGGTGATGCCCGGCGGATTCGTGGATCGCGGGGAGGAATTGACAGCCGCTGCCCTGAGAGAGACAGCAGAGGAGTGTGGTCTGGGAATCCGCATCAAGGGACTCCTTGGGGTCTATTCCTATCCCGGGGATACTCAGGTGGTGGTCGTTTACACCGCACAATACATTTCCGGAGACATTGTCGCAGGGGATGAGACACTCGAGGCGAGGTTTTTCGAACCGGGGGAGATCCCGTGGGACCGTCTCGCCTTTCTGAGCACAACAGACGCATTGAAGGATTATTTCAAAACAAGAAACCAGAAGGAGTCGACAGACGCATGGAAATCAGACCCCAAAGAATAGATGGGTTAACCCCTCAAAAGCGAAAAGCCGTCATGGAAAGATCAATGGAGGATATTTCCAATATTCTTGAGGACATTCGAAAGATTGTGGCAGATATCAAAAGCAGAGGAGATGCGGTTGCCCTTGAACACTACCGCAAACACAAGGACGATATCGCGGGCGCCGACCTGGAGGTCACTCCCGGCGAAATCGAAGAGGCCTACCGGAAGGTCGACCCCAAAGTGGTGGACTGTCTCAAGAGGGCCGCCGTCAATATCAGGCGGTTCCACCAGGCCCAGATCGAGCGTGAGATGTGGTCCATCGAAGTATCTGAAGGCATCCTGGCCGGTCGGATCTCGAGATCCATGGATATCGTCGGGTGTTACATCCCGGGGGGCACCGCCGTTTATCCCAGTTCCATTCTGATGACAGTCCTGCCCGCCAAAGTCGCGGGAGTCGATCAGGTCGTGGCCGTCACACCACCTTCCCCCGGGATGGTTGCGAACCCGGCAACCCTGGTCGCCGCCGATATTTCCGGGTGCGACCGCGTATTCAAGGTGGGCGGTCCGTGGGGTGTCGCCAGCCTGGCCTATGGAACGGAGACCATGCCGAGGGTGGACAAGATTGTCGGCCCCGGCAACAAGTACGTGACCGCCGCAAAGATGCTGGTCTACGGGCAGGTGGACATCGATTCACCCGCCGGACCCAGTGAAGCACTGATACTGGCAGATGAAAGCGGAGAACCTGGGTTGATTGCCTTGGATTTCCTGTCCCAGGTGGAACATGATCCCGATTCCGCAGCGGTCCTCGTCACCACATCCGTGTCCCTTGCGGAAGCCGTCTGCAGTATCATCCAAGAGGAATTTGAAAACCTTCCCCGCAAGGACATCCTCCAAACCTCGCTTTCCAAGCATTCCCATGTGCTTATCGCAGAAGATATGGACCAGGCCATTGCATTCACCAATGA
>CAYUCJ010000230.1:0-1610 GCA_964443285.1 uncultured Desulfobacteraceae bacterium
TGCCGTTCTTTTCCTCGAGTTCCAGAAACGCATCTACCATCCCACTGAGGACATGCGTGGTTACCATGTTTTGTCCCGAGCCGGTCACTACTTCAAAGAGGTGTGAACTCCTCAAATCCCGCATCAGGAGGTATTCCAGCATCCGGGCCGGGCTTGAACGCCACCTGTGGTAGATATAGGCCTCACGGCTGAAATCCGCATCACGGTACACCATCTGTCGGCCGGTATAGTCGGGGGAGGCTCGAAAGAACTCGACCCTGATGGAAAACGGCAAGTTGTGCAGGCCTTCGAAATGCGGGGGAGGATACTCAAGGGTGTACTGATGGATCTCTTTCGCGGGCTGCATCATCTGAGCGCACCCCGCCGACCACAACACCATAAAAACCGCCGCAAGAATGCTGATCCGTTTCAAAGACCTCATGGTTCGTGCCCCGATTCAGGTGGTCTGGGAGGAGCGGGCTTGCCCAGAAAGAGCTGGCCCGGCTGATCGGCGATGAGATCGAGAAACCGATTGAGGGACTCAGAGGCCTGGTTGAGATTGGTCAGTGTTTCCTCCAGATTGTACTGAAGGGCGGAAAAACGGCCGTCCGCCTCCTTGAAGAAAGCATCGCTCCGGCGCATAACCACCCGGGCCTCCTGAAGGCTCGATCGAAATTCAGAAACGGCCGCCTTGATAGACGGTCCATTTGCCGCCATCATCCTATTCGCTCCGGCCACCGTTCGGGCGATTTCACCTGCGGCGCGGTCTGCGCTGACCGACAAATGGTGCACCGATCGTGCAGCTTCACCCACCGAGGCCAGGACACGGTCCCATTTCGCCTTGTCAAGGATCTCCTCAAGGTGGTTAAGGGATACCAGTATGCCTTTTGAGACTTTCCCGACTTCCGCCTGACTCGCCACTTCATGAATATCATCCATCATGAAAGACAATTTTAGGGAAAGATCCTTCAGATTGACGCTTTTCAGTTTGTTCAGGATTTCGCTCACGTCCCCCATGAATTGTTTGATCTGAGAAGGCCTGGTGGAGATGAGGGGATAGGGCGGCTTGAAGCTGATTTTCGGGCTCAGGTCCGGTTCTCCAGGCTTTTTGCGATTCAGGTCCACAAACACGCTTCCCGTGATGCCCACGTTTTTCAGTTGTGCCTCCATGTGGGAGATCTTCTTGATTCCGGGATCGATTTCCAGAGCCACCTCGATCAGGGTGAAGTCGGGCGCCACCTTCAAGCTGTAAACGCGGCCGACGGATACGCCCTGGTACTTCACCGGAGAATCTTTACTCAGCCCCTGAACTGACTCGTCAAAATAGGCGACACAGAGCTGCCCTCTTTCCAGGTAGTGGGACATCCCCAGCCAAAGAACGATCACAACCGTAATGACGAATCCGATAACCACAAAAAGGCCGACCGTGAACTTTGTCTTCATAGATGCCATGGGCTATCCTATCTGATAGATTCGTAAAAAAAGCTACCTCATTTCCAGCGGTTGACGGTTAAAAAATCTGCCTACGAGGCTGTCTGGAGACGTGTCTCTCAGGACCCGGGGGTCCCCCTCAGCTACAATCCCTTTCACTGATTCGTCCAGCATGATCACCCTCTGGGCGATATTCATGA
>CAYUCJ010000230.1:1710-5631 GCA_964443285.1 uncultured Desulfobacteraceae bacterium
ACAATCCCTTTCACTGATTCGTCCAGCATGATCACCCTCTGGGCGATATTCATGACACTCTCCAATGCATGCGTAATCATTATCGTGGTGGTGCCATGGCTCGCTGTGAGACGTCGCACCAGGTTGTCCATCTGGGCAGCCGTCGGGGGATCCAGGCCTCCGGTGGGCTCATCCAGAAAGAGAAAATCGGGGCCGAGCGCAATGGCCCTCGCGAGTCCCGCCCTTTTTTTCATCCCGCCGCTGAGTTCCGACGGGAAATAGAATTCATTGGCTTCAAGGCCGACCATGCAGAGCTTTATGCGAGCCAGATCGCGGATCGCATCCTTCGGGAGCTTCGTGTGGAGGGCGATGGGAAGTGCGACATTTTCGCCGAGTGTCATCGATCCGATCAAAGCGCCACCCTGAAACACTACCCCGATGCGTTTCAGCAGCGCCTTCCGCTCTTCCTCGCTGCTCGCGGCGATACTCAGCCCGGAAATGGTGACTTCGCCTTCGGTGATCGGATCAAGACCGATCATGTGGCGAAGGAGGGTACTTTTACCACACCCGCTCCTGCCGAGGATGCCCAGGATTTCCCCTTTGTATACCTCAAAGGACACCCTGTCCAGGACCACGTGGTCCCCGTAGCGTGCGACAAGATTTCGAACCTGGATAATGACCTCTTTTCCCATGCTTTTTCCCTGCAGGCTCTCCGAGAACAGACCTGGTCACCAGTAACTTCGCATGACCGAAAAAATGGAATCGAAAAGGATAATCAGAAAAATTGACGTCACGACCGCACTGGTGGAGGCGCGCCCAACGGCCGAAGCGCCCCCCCGCGCCTGGAAACCTCGCAGGCATCCCACCCAGGAAACCAGGAACGCGAAAACCACGCTCTTGAACATCCCCCAAAGGACATCAAAAAGCGTTAGGGTCTCGAGGGTCTTGGCAATATATCCCGCCACGGTTAGATTGAGCATCAGCGTGCCCACCAAAAGGCCTCCGGCAACGGCAAACAGGTCCGAAAAAAGCGTCAGGATCGGCACCATCACCAGAGAGGCCACCATGCGGGGCAGCGCCAGAAACAGAACCGGATCGAACCCCATGGTACGCAGTGCATCGATTTCCTCGGAAATCTTCATGGTCCCGATCTCTGCGGCGTAGGCCGAACCTGACCTTCCGGCAACGATGATGGCTGTCATGATCGGACCGAGTTCCGAGACCATGGCCAGGGCGACCAGTGACGCAACATAGATGTTGGCGCCGAACTGCCTGAGTTGTATGGAGGACATGAAGGCCATGATCAGTCCGAGAAGAAAACTGATCAGGGCGACGATCGGCAGGGCATCGACGCCGGTGGTCTCCATTTGTTTAATACTGTCTTCCCAGCGCAGTCGGAGAGGTCTGACAAGAAGGGATGCAAGAGAAATAAGGACCTGACCGAGAAAGAAGAGGGCAAAACGCGGTTCCGACAGGTCCCGGATGGCCGACTCTCCTAACCGCACTATGATATTGGGAGATTTCTTTTTTTCTGCCGCCTTGGAGGGTGGTTTTTCGCCGGTACACAACAAGTCGAGCATTTCTTTCACTTGGTCCGGTACGCCCACCAAACGAATTCTTACTCCACGCCTGGACATCACCTGCCTGAGTTTCAGGATCACCAGCAATCCCATATCATCAATGTGAGAGACACGCGCCAGGTTGAGCGTCAAACTGCCGGGAGACTTCTTTTTCACCTGCTCCGGAAGGGTATGAAACAGACGGGCAGCCGTTTCTGCATCGATATGACCGGTGAAGTCTACCTGAAGCTCATTCGCTTCGCCTTCAATCAATCGGAAATGTACGGGTTCTTCGACCAAATGATGGGTCATGGCATTTCCAGGAAAGGGGTACACCAGTTGTATCCGGCATGGAAGGTGCCGACTCCACGAATTCCAGGGACCTGAATGGACCGGCCGGCCTTACCCGAAGCGGTGCTCTGCACTCCTGCCAGGAATGACAAGCGCTTCCTGCCACTTGAGTTATAACGGCCGGGGCACTAGCTGTAATACGGCGTGCTCAATACTCTTTTGCTGGACGAAAGTATAGGGGAGATGATAGGATGTGTCAAGTTGGCAGCCCTTCATTGTGCATCATCGTAAATCCCGGAAGGAAATATTCCCATGGAACTGACGGAAAAAGGCCGCACGCTCCACGAATCGGCCATCATTATCGACGGATTGCAGGTCAGCCGCTGGTGCGAAGCGGTCTTTCGAAACAATCGGAAGGGAGGCGTGACGACCGTTTCCGCTACCCTCGCCGTTCATGAAGGGTTCCGACAGACTATTGAGAACATTGTCAGGTGCAATGAGATGTTCGAAAATCACGCCGACCTGATCCTGCCTGTCAAGAAACCGTCCGATATCCTTGAAGCCAAGCAATCGGAAAGAACAGGTTACATCTTCAGCTTCCAGAACATCTCTCCCATTGAGGATGACCCGAGTCTCTTGTCCATCTTTCACGCCCTTGGGGTCCGTGTCATCCAGTTGACTTACATGCAGGGCAATTATGCAGGTCAGGGGTGTCTCGAGCGTATCGACTCGGGGCTGACCAACTTCGGTCTGGAAGTTATCGAAGAAATGAACAGGCTTGGCATCCTCATTGATCTTTCCCATGTGGGATATGAGACCACCATGGATGCGGTGGAGGCATCAAAGCAACCTGTTGCATTTACTCATGCCAACCCCAGGAGTCTATGGGAGCACCCTCGAAACAAGAGCGACGAAGAGATCCTGGCGGTTGCCGGAAAGGGCGGAATCATCGGGGCGAACATCTTTCCCGCTTTTCTTCCCTCCGGCAATGATGCCACCATCGAGGAATATATCGATGTCATCGATCATCTAGTCGGGCTGACCGGCATCGAGCATGTGGCTCTGGGCACGGACTTTACAGAATCCCAGCCCAGGGAGTTCTTTGACTGGCTTCTGACCGGGAAGAGCAGAAAAGGTCCGATCATGGGGCTGGATCATCCCCTGAAAAACCCGAAAGGTATCCAGAGCGCGCAAGATTTTCCCAACATCACCCAGGCATTGCTGAATCGTGGATATTCCGATTCGGACATAAAAAAGATTATGGGCGAGAACTGGCTGAGGCTTTATAGAGAAGTCTGGGAAGACTGACCTATGGTAGTGAGAAAGGAATTAATCATGTCTTCAGAAAACCCGAACCTGATAAAATGCCGGGAGATCGAGGGCCTCATCGCCGTTCCCCTGATCAAGGGCTTCATTGAGGAATGCGGCGGTCAAAAGGCTCTGGTCCGCGCCAGGAGGGTCATCCAGGAGCTGGCTCAGGAAGCAGGGTGCAAAGCCTCGGAAACATTGGGATCCAATAGTCTGCCGGATCTGGCATCCTTAATGGAATCCTGGTCTGAGGGAGGACTCCTCGTGGAGGAGATTCTTGAAAAAACCGACAGGACCTACTTGTTCAATGTCACACGCTGCCGCTACGCGGAACTCTACGAAAGACTCGGGATCAGGGAGTTCGGCTACACCCTTTCGTGCTGCCGCGACGAGCCGTTCGTCAAGGGCTTCAATCCCCTCATCAAATTCGAGCGGACGCAGACGATCATGGAAGGGGCACCTATCTGCGATTTTCGGTTGAGCCTGGCCTAGCAGGACCTGAATCGTCTTGCTGTCGGGGTAAAACGCCCGGACCTTTCCACCCCACCTTTGCCAGATCCACACGCTCCTTCTTGTCAAAGCGGACCCCTTCCGCTTCCAGAAGGATCCGCTGGATCCTTGCGCCGTCCCCGCCGGAGCGGACGCTGATCATGCCCTGGCTGTTGATCACCCGGTGCCAGGGGACGTCGCTGCCATGAGGGACCGCGGCCATGGCGAATCCCACCATCCTGGGGGTGCATCGCTCAATACAGCGTGCGATCTGTCCATAACTGGCCACCCGCCC
>CAYUCJ010000231.1:0-5610 GCA_964443285.1 uncultured Desulfobacteraceae bacterium
CAGTCCAAGCCTTCAAATACCTTTCAGAAGCATTACACTTTTGAAAGGTTTCAGATTTGGACGCATTTCCCTTTGCGATTCTCTTACCAATCTGAAATGCCTGCCCGATCCCTTGGTCAATCATTCGAAAAGGCGCTGCCAGGCGTCAATGAATATCTGAATATCCTGACCGTTCGCAACAGGATCCCCCTTTTTTCCTGGACGATGACCTGCTTCCTGGTTCATATGCACCACAACTGGTGGTGCATATGAACCGATGAACCAACTTGTGTTCTTCTTTGAGGAAAATTGATATTTGTAATTGGTTGAAAATAAATGACAAATTGTTTGCGGCGGAGTTGGCACCCGTTTTGCTTTTGTCAGAAAGGTATATTAGATTTGCCCCTTCTTTATTGACCGTTTATGGAGTGTGGTGCTCGTGTAATCTTAAAGGTGATTTTTGTATCATAATCTGGAAAGGCATGGCGAAATTTTTTTAGATCATGGGACACCCGCGATCTACTTCGCATGTGAATTTCAGCGCATTGGAAATAAAGGGAAAAGGAGAAGCCAATTATGCCAACTGGATTTCATTTCATGGACAAGTACCAATCTTTTTTTCGAATCAGCTGTCATCGCTTCACAAGAATACCGGCGGTCCTGATATTGCTGTTTTGTGTCTGCATGCTTGTATTAAGCGGTCCCTCTTCAGCGGATGCCTTTTCTTATGCTGAACCTGTGCCACAAGGGCAGGATATCTATGTCTTCTCACCCGTACTTGCTCCGGTGTACGGGAACAACCTGAGTTCTGACAAACCGTTAGGGTTTGGGACAGCTGCTTCCGGTGGTTCCATGCTTGATCTTATCGTCAGCCTTCCCTCCTTTCTTGCTCCCGTGGATGTCTATCTGGCTGTAACATGTGACGCCTTTGCTCCGGGAGAAATATTTATTTTCACCTCTGATTATAACCTGGTACCGCTTTCCTCCGCCACAAAGGATATACGATTCAAAGCGGGAACGTTTGGAAATAGCTATGAAAAAATTCTGCAGGACATCCCTGTCTCTTTGCTGCCCCCGTATGAGTGGATGGTTTATCTGTTTGTTACCCCTGAAGACAGTTTTGATTCATACGTTGCATGGGTAACTTTGCTGGATTTGACCCATGGTACTTCCGGCGGCGGGGGAGGAACCCCATCGCCGGGCACAGGTGGCGGGAGCGCTGGAACAGTGGCCGGAACCATTCTCTCAGGCCTCGGCAATCTGGATTCAGGTGACTTTTCCCAGGCGGTCAGCGTGTTTGTCTCCAGCATTCAGGAGGGTAATCTTGATACGGCGGTGGCTGCTCTGGCTGCAAGTTCTCCCAGTGCCGCTTCTATGATTACAAAAACAAGTGATGGATACAAGATTAACTGGGGCGCGGGACATACTTTTTCAAATGGAACCACGGTGGCGGGTTCTATGAGTGTAGCCTTAAGTCAGCATCAAACCGGTCCGAATGCTGACGGTTCCCGCACCGTTGTGATCGGCAGTTACAGGCTTGGGCTCAGAAACGTGAAGATTAATGGAACGCCATTGCCGGATGATGAAGTGGGTGTCAGCCTTCAAGCGGATGTCATTGGAGGAGGCGCCGTTGTGGGAAAGATCAATGTTCCTGAATCCTATTCCGGTACACGTGGAGGCCTTGCCTTTGATACGCGCAAGTGTTCCCAGTTCCCAGTAGCCGGCTATCTGAAGATAGGAAATGATATCGTCAATATCACTCCTGGTTGTAGTGGTACGTATGCTGCCGGTGGACGTGATATTCCCACACTGGCTAGCGTGTCGCCGACCCAGATTAGTCAATCTCCTTCATGGAGCAACCCTTCCACTATAACGCTTCACGGATCGAACCTGTGGCCCTCCTATGATCCAAATGCAGAGGTAGATGATTACAACTACCGTTGTCACATTCGTCTTGCCGGTGGCGGGCGGCTGGACTATTTTGTTACTGCCTGGACACCCGACAGCATTACCATTGCTTTTCCTCCTGGTTCTCCGAGTAAGGGCACCCATGAGATTTTTCTGGAGGATTGTCCGTGGGCAAACATATATAGTCAACACGATGTGGTGACCTTGACGGTCAAGTGATAAGGCTGACAATCTCAAGAGCCCTCCGCTGATAGCGGAGGGCTCCCTTAGCCGCCTCTTAACAACTCAATGATTAGATTGGCTTTCAGAAATCTCATCCGGGGCAGTACGCGGAACCTGTTCACCCTCTCCGGGGTTGCCGTGAGTATCGCCCTTTTTGTCTCGTTGACTTCCATCAGTACTTCAATGAAGAGACAGCTTGACCAGACCATGGCATTTTGCAAGGCGGACGTTATTCTCCAGGAAAAGGGCGCTGCGACACCACTGGCATCGCGTCTGGCGGACAATGTGGTAGAAAAACTTGGAAACATGCGGGAAATTAGATCTGTTTCTGCTCTTACGGTAGGCTCAGTCCGGGTTTCTGGGCAGCGTGCCAGTCTTCCTTACCTTTTTATGTTCGGAGTATCCTCAGCCGAACCCTACTTTTCAATTGCGGAATGGATTGGAGCAGGAATTATCGACGGGAGGATGTCCCGGCCGGGAGAAAGCGAGATATTGCTGGGTAGGCTTGCGGCCACGCGGTTGAAAACAAGAGTCGGTGCCACTTTGACAATCGGTAACAATGAGAGATACACGGTCAGCGGGATATACTGGCTCGGCCAGGGCATAATCGACGGAGGAGCCGTCGTTGATCTGGAAAGTTCACAGATATTGCTTAGAAGAAGGGGCTCTATCAATATGGTACTTGTCGAGGCCCGTGACAAGAAGAAGACTGCTCAGTTGATTTCCCGTATACAGGCAGAAATCCAAGGAGTAAGTGCGATTCCCAGTCGTTCGCTACGTGGACAGATCCGGGCCGTTACAATGATTGACAGTTTTATCGGAGCCGTATCAACCTTAGCTATGATCTTGGGAGCGTTGCTTGTTCTTAACACCCTGCTGATGTCTGTTTCTGAAAGGACTCGTGAGATGGGAGTTCTAATGGCTATTGGTTGGTCAAAAGGCATGATTATGTATCTCATTGTTACGGAGGCTTTGCTGCTCAGTGCTGGAGGCGGTGTCCTGGGATATGTGCTGGCCTTCCCTGTCCTGAAAGTCCTTGCGATGCTTCCAACTACCGGACCAGGATGGATCCCGCCGACTCCTGCTGCGGAACTCTTTTTTGTCGGGGTGGGGGCAGCTCTTGTCATCGGCGGAATCAGCAGCCTTTATCCGGCAGTCCGGGCCACTCGCATGAACCCGGCAGTTGCACTTCGCTACGAATAAAAAGGAAAGACATGTCCCCAGAAAAGCGATCATTGTTTGTCAAACCAATCGATATTTTTGCCATGTTGAATATCGGTTTGTTCTTTTTCATGTGCTACTTCGTTTATTTTGACCGCTTTGTCAGATACAGGGGTTATAAATACAGATGGGAATTTTTCGTTTACGCGGTTGTCATCCTTTCAGTTATTCTTTTCGCCTGGAAAATGACCCGCCATTTTTCTGTGCCTGGATGGCTTCTGGCCATGATTCAACTGGGTATATTCATACACTTTGCCGGCGGTCTTGCCTTTTTTGGCGACAAGCGCCTCTATGATGTTGTGATCATGGGGGTTCGTTATGACAAGTATGTCCATTTTTTTAATGCCGCTGTAGCCGGTCTTTGCGTGCAGCGTCTTCCTTGGGAGCGTGCATTGGAGAGACAATGGCTGCGAGATCTTGTCGCAGTTTTACTGGTGTTGGGCATGGGCGCATTCGTTGAGATCGTAGAGTATATAGTCATGTTGACGGTGACGGTCAACGGGGTAGGGCTATATAACAATAACATGCAGGATCTTATTGCCAATCTTGTTGGTGTTACTTTATGGGTCCTTTCTGGGAGAGTCCTGGGACGAATGAGGGCTGGAATGGCTTTTAAAGTATCCCAAATACAAAATCTGCATTCATGATACGCATACAAAATCTGAGTAAGCAATACGATGCTGGTATGGTACGTGCCTTGAAAGATGTATCGCTGGCGATTTCAAAAGGGGAGGTCTGCTCAATAATGGGGCCGTCCGGCAGCGGTAAAAGTACCTTACTTAACATGATCGGGACACTGGACAAGCCAACCTCGGGGAAAATTTTTATTGATGGGCACCCATTGGAAAGTGTTTCTAAAGCTAGATATAGGAACCGTACCGTAGGATTTATCTTTCAACTGCACAATCTTCTTCCCAATATCACTCTTGTGGAAAATGTGGAATTACCTCTGGTTGCCAGACGGGATATCAATCGGCGGCAACGCTTGGACAAGGCGATGAAGCTCCTTTCTGAAGTCGGGATTGCACACCGAGCTTCCTTTTATCCTGTCCAGGTTTCAGTGGGCGAACGGCAACGTGCTGCTGTTGCCAGGGCCCTCATAAATCATCCTGACATCTTGCTGGCGGATGAGCCTACCGGAAGCGTTGATTCACGCACTGCCACTTTAATCATGGATGCCATTTTGCGACGTCGCGAGGGGCAAGATATGACAGTGCTCATAGTCACACATAATCCGGAAATTGCCAAAAGGACGGGACGGGTGATATTCATGTGCGACGGAAGACTGAGTATTGAATCAGGGCTACCGCACACGACCGGGATTGAAACACCGTTGCCAATGGGAAAAGCGTGTCACCCTCAATAACGGTATAACCCATCACTCTGAGAGGCTTTTTGGTTTGCTTGACTCGGCCGGCGGAAGAAGATAATAGATAGCTGCATCTTCAGTGCCCACCGGCCTGAACATTCTTCAAGCCGGTGGAATTTCCCTCAAATCTAGCTCCAGGCAAGATAGTGCAACAGAATCAGCCATCCATTAATCGTCGCCGTGCCAAACGCCGTTCGTTGAAGCGAGTGGTTTCCTTCTACTGTCTGGGTGAGAAAGGCCGCTCGGATTGGCATCTTGGCACGATCCGGGATGCCAGTATCGGCGGTCTCAAGATCCAATGCAATCGGGCAGTAATATTGCACCAGGGACAAATGCTTTCTATTCTTTGCGTGCCGGAAGGGAGTCAGTCCGATAATGGACAGGAAGCCGTTCAGATGCACGGCCAGGTCGTCTGGCAGGGTATGGGCGGTTATTGTTTTGGCTTGGAGTACATTTAAACGATCAGCTGGGAGCTTTTTTTATCCTATATTTTTTTGTGCGGTAGCGCAGGGTGTTGCGGGTAATGCCCAACTGAAGGGCTGCCTGGGACTGATTCCAGTGGCATTCTTGCAAGGCTTGGAGAATAAGCTCCTTTTCCCTGCCCGGAAGATCAAAAGTGTTCTCTGAAGATGCGTGATCCTGGGCGGCTGTTTTTTCTCTTGCCATAGCAGCCGGGAGCAGGTCGGCGGTAAAGATGCCTCCCCGGCATTGCAGGCACCCCCGTTCAATGATATTATGCAGTTCACGGATATTCCCAGGCCAGTCATAGGCTTGCAAGCGGGCCAGGGTATCGCTGTCAAGTTGCAACCGGGTCTTGCCGTATTGATGCCAAAAGCCCTGCATAAAATATTGAGACAACTCCTCGATGTCTTCTCTGTGCTCCCGCAACGGAGGCAGTTGCAGTTGCAGTG
>CAYUCJ010000232.1:0-5584 GCA_964443285.1 uncultured Desulfobacteraceae bacterium
AGCTGCGGGAGATCAGGCCCGACGTCAAGGTACTCCTCTCCACCGGCTACAGTCTTAAAGGCGAGGCGTCCGAAATATTGAAGCGGGGCTGCAACGGCTTTATCCAAAAACCCTTCAACATAAAGAAGTTATCTCACAAGCTCAGGGAAATTCTGGACTCCTCCCCCTGCTAGTGCCTTCCAACCAACGTGAAGATCACCAGGGCGGCTGGTTTCCGATGCCCTGGCCCATCACTTCGAGGGTGTCTGTTACGACCACGAATGCATTCGGATCCACGTCCCGGATGATCCGCTTGAGACGCGGCCATTCGCGGAACGAAATGACCGCATAAAGGACTTCCATTTCCCTGCCGGAATAACCGCCCTTTGCCGTGCTGATGGTCACTCCCCTCCTGATCTTGTACATGATATCCCTGGATATCTGTTCCCAAAGGGAAGAAATGATCAGCACCGCCTTTCTCTGGCTGAGTCCTGTCACCACGAGATTCAGGATGTGTGAGCTGACATAGATGTAAATCAAAGTGTAAAGTGTTTTTTCCAGAGGGAAAAGGGTGACCGCCGTACCCAGTATAACGAAATTGAAGCCCAGGGACGTATTGCCCAATCGAAACGAAAAGAGTTTAAGGAGAATCACACTGAGGATATCGGTGCCGCCTGCAGAGCCCCTGGACCTGAGGATGATACCCGATCCGACACCGGAGATGATACCTGCCAGCAGGGCGCTCAAAAGCTTATCCTGAAGCGGAAAGGCCACCTTTATCAATTGCACCGCAACCGAATAAATGAGCATCCCCGCGATGCTATAGAACAAGAACCGGGTGCCGACAAATTTCCATCCGAGAAGAAAGACGGGCACATTCAGGAAAAAATAGATCATCCCTAAAGGCAGAAATGGCACGAGATAATGAACGATGAGTGCCACTCCGGTAAATCCCCCGCTCAGGAAATGAAGGGGAACCAGAATGCCGTTGACGGCCACCGCACAAAGAACGCTACCGGTGGATATGAGCAGAAGGTTCCACAACACTTCCTTTACCGGCGTCAGGGCAGATTTAAAAGTATGCTTGACGGATTGGTCTTCATCCATGCCGTTTTTCTTTTTTCCGCTCAATACGCGTTTTCTTCGGATCAATATTGCCGACCTCCCTGTCCCAGAGAGACACAGTCACCCCGCCATAGGCAGGAATCTTCCATGCACTCGGTCACCCTTTCGCTTCCATAGCATTCGATGTTGTGTTCTACCTTCTGAATAGCGCGTATGATATCCGTTTTTTTCATCCGATAGGTATTGACGCCCATTGTCTTTGCCATTTTTCTAATTTGGTTGAAGTTCATCATCTGCTCCCTTCTGATGTAATCCTTCAGGCCGGCGCGAAAACCGACAATCCGGTGTTGTTTTTTCAAACAAGCCCTTGGATACAATGGACCGAACTTCATTATGACTAACCATTCCATCCGGTCAAGAAAAATGAGCCCGATCTCCGCGTCAGGCGTAGATGAAAGGCTTTTCGCTTGCAGTCTATCCTGGCAATCGGTCCGATATTGAGAATAGGGAATGGAGGCTAGCGGTATCCGTTGTCGATTTTGCCTATGGCCTCCAGGAGGTATTGGGGAAGGGCGAAGGCGGCATGGTGGATTTCCGGGTTATAGTACCTGGTTGTCAGACCGCTTTGCTCAAAACGGTACCGAAGGACCTGCACACCCGTATGCCTCAACTCAGGATTGTCCGTGGCCCAGGCGAATGCCATGATCCCGCCCACATAGGTGGGCACGGCGGCGGAAAAAAAATGGTAGTCTGTGAAGAGTTCTTTCAGGAATCCTGCAGTGGAAGCAACCTCCTTCAGCTGGGTAAAGGCCACCCCGTTCTGTGTAACGAACACCCCGCCCGGATTCAATCGAAGGCGACAGGAGGCATAGAAATCCCTTGTAAACAGGACATCCCCTGGACCTATGGGATCGGTTGAGTCGGAGATGATGACGTCAAAGTGCTCCGACGCGTCTTGAACGAAATGAAGGCCATCCTCGATAATCACCTGAACCCGGGGGTCTTCAAAGGCGCCTTGCGAGTGATCGGGCAAATAACGTTTGGAGGTCTCTATGACTTCACGGTCGATTTCGACCTGGGTGATGTGTTCAATTCCCCTGTGTTTGGTGACTTCGCGCAACATCGCTCCGTCTCCCCCACCGACGATCAGCACACGTTTCACATCTCCGTGGGCCAGGACAGGCACATGGGCCAGCATTTCGTGATAAATGAACTCGTCCCGCTCTGTGGTCTGGATAATGCCGTCCAGGGCCATGACACGGCCAAAGATCTTGTTGCGAAAAATGACGAGGTGCTGATGTTCGGTCCTGTTTTCCAGGAACAGTTCATCAACCCTGAAGTCCTGGCCGTAGCCCTCGTACAATGTTTCAAAGAAGTTTTTCATTGGTGAGAATACCCCGGCGCTTCTCAATAATATCCATTTTCCGCGGAACAAAAACGCGTTTCAAGACCTCGAGGGCCTCTTCAGGCCTGGTGTCCCCACACATGAAAATGTCGAAAGCAGCGAAATCCCTTTCCGGCCAGGTGTGGACACTGATGTGAGACTCGGCCAAAACCGCAACGCCCGAGATGCCCCCTGCAGGCTCAAAGTGCTGCAGGTGAATATGAAGAAGGGTTGCACCAGCCTCTTCCACGCACTCCCGCAATGTCCGCTCCATCATTGGCAAGTCATCGAGATGGCTGGCGCCCCAGAAATCAATAATGAGATGGGCACCGGCAAAAATCACGCCGTCGCGCTCAACAAAATGATCATCGTGGATTTTATCGACTGAAATATCGAAAGGCTTGGATGCGTCTTTCGCAGTGATTACCGGCGGGATTCGGGGATCGGGTTCCCCCCCGAGAGATCTGATGATATTCATCCTGGCTAAACTCCTCTGCAAACAGCTGGTCAATTTTTCTGCGCCGTTGCCAGAGCGTTCTTCCTGGATCCCGGCACTGTTATTGGGTAGACATAGAGTCCTTTCTTTATGTGGTTAAACCTTAATTTTATAATCCAGGATCCGCAAAAGGGCAAGGAATTTTATTTGATGATGTTTTCGAATTCATCACCCCCATGGATGGGATGCCCCTATTGTTTCCCGAACCTGAAATCCTCTTTGCACAAACCGTATTTTTTCATTTTATCGAAAAGACCCCGGGGATGAATGCCTGCTATCTCCGCAGCCGCGCCCACACGCCCGCCAGTCTCAGCCAGTACGAGCCTGAAATAGGACCGCTCCACCATCTCCAGGATCCTCTCGCGCATCTCCGGAAGGGTCTTGTGACGCCATTCGGTGGAAATCAACTTGGTCAATGAATCCGGGATCCCCTGGTCGAGAGAGGTCTCGCAAATGCTCTCGGGCAGATCTCTATTCGTGATCGTATCCCCCTGGCAAAGAATCACCGCCCGTTCGATAACGTTGATGAGTTCCCTGACATTACCGGGCCATTCATACTGCCTAAGTGCCCGCAGCGCGTCCTCTCCAATTCGATGAACCGCTTTGTTGAGCTTTCCGGCGAACTCAGAGACATATTTCACTGCCAGGGGAGGGATATCTTCACGCCGTTCTCGAAGGGCAGGGACGGACAGGGTGAAAACGCCCAGTCGATAATAGAGATCCTGCCGGAATGATCCCTCAGCTATGGCTTGTTCAATATTGCGGTTGGTCGCTGCAATGACCCGGATATCCACCCACATGGATTTTTCACTTCCGATTGGACGGAACTCATATTCCTGGAGGACCCGCAAGAGCTTGACCTGCATGTGTGGTGGCAATTCGCCGATTTCATCCAGAAAGATGGTCCCACCATGGGCCAGTTCAAAGGCACCGCGCCTAGCCCGGACAGCCCCTGTGAATGCGCCTTTTTCGTGGCCGAAAAGCTCGCTTTCAAGGAGGTTTTCGGGCAGCGCAGCACAATCGACTGCAACAAAAGGACCTGTTGCACGGGGTCCCTCGCTGTGAATAATCTTGGCCAGGTGTTCCTTTCCTACCCCTGTCTCCCCCAGAAGGAGGACCGGCGTGTTGCAGGGAATGACTTTTCCGAGGGTCTCCATAAAGATTTTCATGTTGGCCGATTCGGAGATAAAGGTGCTGATCATGGTGCGGCGAGGCGCACCTCCGTTGGGCCAGTTTTTTTTCACCAGTTGGGAACGCGTCTCGATGGTGGCTTCGATAGCCTCGAGGAGAGTCTTTTTCGCCAGGCTCGAATAGAGCGCCACATCAGCCCCCAGGCTGAGAAGATCAGCCTGCTGCTCGGGCGAATCGTTGTCATGGAGCAGGATACTCGTAGGGCTTTCCGGCAAATCGTTCACAAGGGCGATGGCCGATTCAATGGGCTTCGGCATCAATTTCGTGTCAATAACAAAAATGTCTCCGTTTGATCTCACGGCTTTCTGGAATGCATTCTTGAGGCGTCCCAGACTTTCCACCCGGAGATTAGGCTGGGTGAGCCGCCGCCTGAAAAAACCCTCCAACCGCTCATTTCTAATGACGAGGACCAGGCGTAACAGCATAATGAAAATTCCTTTCAGAGACAAAGGGACACATTCGGTAAATTTATACTGATTGATGCTTTCGTCTCAGGGTTTCGCTCCTCAATTTAGCATCACTATTGCAACTCACAGGACTTTTCCTGTCTCATTCCCCATGTGTTCGATGCAGAATAGGCTACCCCTTATACCAATGTCAATGTTTTTCGGCACATCCGTACCGAATAACTTCATTTTCGGCATATATGTACTGATTGAATTTTCACAAATCTAATTTTTCTTCGTCTAAGGTGCTTTATTCATTGAAACTATCCAAGCTCATTGGTGTGGCCTGTTTTTTGCTTATTTACAACTTTTTTAAATGGAATTCGCCTTGGCCGCCACCAACTCCTGTCGATATGAGGAAGCGGAGACAGGATGTCAAAGGGAGTCATCATTTCGACCGGGAAAAAGAGGAAAGGATGATTATGTTTGTCGTTGAATGTCCAATGTGCGCTGAGAGCATTGAACTTCCTGATAATATTGAGTTTGGAGATTTTGTGGATTGTGAAGAGTGTGACAGAGAATTTGAAGTGGTTTCCGTTCAACCCCTCGAACTCGAATGGGTAGATGAGGAAGAGGAAAACGGTTTTGAACTGGAAGAAGATTTCTATTGATTAACGGAGAGCACAGCTGATGGAAAAAGAGTCTTTTCCCTTTCTTGAAGACGAACCCTATGATCCGAATTATGACCAGGACGATTCCGGAACAAAGCGGCGAAAACCCCGTCCTTTCAGAGATGAATGGAAGGAGGACTTCAAGAAAAACTCAGAACGCGAGCGACAGAGACGCATGGCGAGACAGAAGGCAAGGCGTGAAAAGGACCGGACGGATTGGGACGCCGAGGAATGACAACAGAGTTATACATTCTGAATGAGACCCGTTAGGACATACATTATCTTGAATTGGAAGGGAGACTAACCAACCGGTGAATAAGGGAAATGTAGTGCCCCTCGAAAAGGGGGGCGTTGACAAGAGTGTGTGGGGGATTGCTTCGAGCATCGATATCTACGAGTGCGATCCGGTCAA
>CAYUCJ010000233.1:0-5576 GCA_964443285.1 uncultured Desulfobacteraceae bacterium
CCGGGTTTCATAGACTGCCACGTGCACTTATGCCTGGATGGAAGTCCCGATCCTTTGAGGGCTTCTTTGTCCGAGTCAGCCACAGTCATCGCTTTGAAGGCTGCCGATTCTGCACGCAGAACCGTGATGGCCGGCGTTACCTCCGTGCGCGACATGGGCGGCATTCATGGGATCGACCTCGATCTGAAACGGGCTATCCATTTCGGGATGATCCCGGGCCCCCGGATGCTCGTCAGCGGCAGATCGATCTGCATGACCGGGGGGCATGGCTGGCAAGTGGGCCTGGAAGCGGACGGCGCGGACGCGGTCCGCAAGGCCGCCCGGGGGCAGATCAAGGCCGGTGCAGACATCATCAAGCTTATGGCCACTGGCGGTGTGTTGACCCCCGGCGTTGAACCGGGCAGCGAGCAGTTCACCGAAGCGGAATTGCGTGCCGGTGTTGAAGAGGCGCACAAGGCAGGGAAAAAGACGGCTACCCACGCCATGGGAACGAGCGGGATACTGAATGCCCTGCGGGCCGGAATCGACAGCATTGAGCACGGCGTTTATCTTAACAAAGCGTGCATTGACTTAATGCTGGATCAGGATATTGCCTTTGTTCCCACTCTCTCCGCCCTTTATAATATCATAAGCAATGGGGTGAAGGCGGGGATTCCCGCCTTTGCCGTGGAGAAAACTCTGAAGGTCAAACCCTTTCATTTGGAGAGTGTGCGTCTGGCCCGGGAAGCCTCTGTCCTCGTTGCCATGGGGACGGATGCGGGCACCCCGTTCAATATGCATGGCGGCAACCTTGGCGAAGTTCGGTTGCTGGTGGAATCCGGGTTTTCCCCCATGCAGGCGATTGAAGCGGGCACACGGATCGCAGCGTGGGTTCTGGGTGTTGAAAAAGAGCTTGGTACGATTGAAGAAGGTAAACTGGCCGACCTGGTGATGGTTGAAGGCAACCCGCTGGATCGTGTGGGCCTGCTGGCTGAAGAACCTGGAGTGCGTCTGGTGATGGTTGGAGGCAAATTGGTAAAGTCTGATTTACAGTAACCCTATATCATAAGGAGGAGTTGGATGAAAAGTGCGACATTGTCTGTTAGGAACCTTGTCTTTTTGACCTTGTTGATCGTGGGATTTTGGCTCTACCTTCTGCCTGGAAATGCCCAGGCCGAGATCAAAGAACTCAAGATCGCCATCGGTGTGGATGCCGACACCTTCAATCCCCAGGAACAGACCACAACCCTCTTTCAAAATATATGTGACCTGATATACGGCACGATGTTCTATCAGGATCCCCAAGGCAACCTTGAGCCGCGCCTGGCTACCAAGTCCACGGTTTCACCGGACGGACTGACCTACACCATCAGCCTCCGCAAGGGAGTGAAGTTTTCCGATGGAACCGACTTCAATGCGGATGCGGTCAAAGTGACCTGGGATCGTATCCTGAATCCCAAGATGAGGGTGCCGCTGCGTTTTGCGGTGAGCATGGTAAAGGAGTGCATCAAGATCGATGACTATACCGTGGAACTGAAGCTCAAATACGCCTTTGCGCCGTTGACGCCTAGCCTCTCCCTGACCCTGGTGTCAGCCATCAGTCCCGCAGCCCTCGAGAAATACGGCGATGATGTCCGCCAGCATCCGGTGGGTGCAGGTCCCTACATTCTCAAAGAATGGGTCAAGGGTGATCGGATCGTCCTGGTCCGCAATGAAAACTACTGGGGGAAAAGACCCACCGTGGCGCAAATTACCTTTAAGATCGTCCCTGAAGCATCCACCAGGGAGGCCATGCTGCGAACCGGTCAGATCGATGTCTGTTACAAGCCCTTACCTTCCAATGTGGCCGGATTGAAGGCGGATCCGAAGATCACCCTGGAAATGCCTCTGGATACCAGGACCATCTTTATGGGCCTCAACTGTCAAAAGGGAGTGACCACCGACAAGAGGGTGCGCCAGGCCTTCAATTATGCCGTAGACAAAAAAGCCATTGTAGAAAAGGTGCTGTTCAACACAGCGGAACCCATGGACGGACCGGTTTCACCGAAGGTATTCGGATACTTCAAGATGAAAAAACAGTATGATTATGACCCGGAAAAGGCAAAGGAACTGTTGAAAGAGGCCAACTTCGACTTTTCCCAGACGATCCAGATGCGCACGCCAAACGGCCGGTATCTTTTCGACAAGCAGGTTGCTGAAACCGTCCAGGCCTACCTGCAGGCCATCGGGGTTAAGGTTGAATTGCGCACCTATGACTGGCCGACCTACGTGGCCGGTCTGCTGAAACCCATTGATAAGACCGAACTGCAAGTCTTTTTGCTGGGCTGGGGCCCGGTGATCCTGGATGCCGACATGGCTCTTTCCGGCCAATTTACCTGTGCCGTGAATCCTCCTAAAGGGTTGGGGTCCGCTTTTTATTGCAACCCCGCTTATGACAGTATTATGAAGGCATCACGGGAGGAGCAGGACCCGGAAAAACGGCTGGCGCTGCTCAAGAAGGCTTCCATAATGGTCTGGGATGACTGCCCGTGGCTGTGGCTGCACGTGGAGAAATTTGTCATTGCCTACTCCAGTAAGATCAAGGGGATGGTTGTTACGCCTACGGAGAAGTTTTACCCGCAATATATTACCATTCATTAGAACACAATCAGGAGCAGCAGCCGGGACGTCCGACGTCCCGGCTGCTGCTTTTTAGTGCATGCTCAATTATCTGATCAAACGGCTGCTCTCGACTGTTCCGGTTCTGATAGGGATCTCCCTCCTGCTATTTTTCATGCTGCGGATGCTTCCCGGTGACCCGGCCCAGGTCCTCGCGGGCCAGATGGCAACGCCGGAAGAGATTGAAAACATACGCCATCAGCTCGGTTTTGACCGGCCCATCTATGAGCAATACGCAATCTATATGGGTCATCTGGTGCGCTTTGACCTGGGCCGGTCGGCCCGCACCCAGAATCCGGTCATCGAAGAAATCTGGGCACGATTGCCCAACACGATGCTGCTTGCGGTGGTGGCCATCGGACTCGCGTGTTTGATCGGAATCCCCGCCGGTATTATTTCGGCCGTTCGGCCTTACAGTTGGATCGACTATCTGGTTACGATCACGGCACTTTTCGGGCTCTCCATGCCTGTTTTCTGGCTGGGACTGATGTTGGTGGTTGTTTTCTCCATCATCCTCAGGTGGCTTCCCGCGGGTGGCACCGGAGGGTGGCAGTACGTCATTTTACCCTCGATTACCCTGGCCTCGTTTGTTGTGGCCTTCATCGCCCGGATGACGCGGGCGACCATGCTTGAAACCCTTGCACAGGATTTTACGACCACCGCGCGTTCCAAAGGTCTTCCGGAGAAAATCATCGTGATCAAACACGCCCTCAGGAATGCGCTCATCCCGATCATCACGGTGGTCGGCCTGCAGTTCGGTCTGCTCCTGGGGGGTGCGGTCCTGACCGAGACGGTTTTCGCCTGGCCGGGGATCGGGCGGTTGATCGTGGACTCCATCCTGGCCCGGGACTATCCCATGATCCAGGGTGTCATCCTGATTTTCGGGTTGCTCTATATCCTGGTGAACCTGGCGGTTGATCTCATCTACGGGTTCGTGGACCCGAGGATTCGGTATGACTGATGTGAAGAATGAGAACGCCTTTGAATCGGGGATCAGGGCATCCGACAGCCACTTCAGGCGGAACTGGACCAAGCTGAAACGGAACAAGGCGGCGCTCTTCGGGGGCGTGTTGATTTTGGCGTATGCCATGAGTGGACTGCTGGCACCCGTCCTCTATCCCGGGAATCCATCGGCCCCGAATCTTACGAAGGCCCTGGAACCCCCATCTCTTGAAAATCCTCTGGGCACTGATGAATTGGGCCGGTCGATCCTGGGCCGGATCATCTATGGTTCGCGGGTGTCCCTGCTCATCGCCGTGGGTGTCGTTTCCGTTGGGTTTTTCTTCGGTATCCCACTGGGGCTCATATCCGGCTATTATGGCGGAAAAATCGATTTCATCATACAGAGAATTACGGATACCATGCTTGCCTTTCCGGGGTTTCTCCTGGCCCTCGCCCTTGTGGCCATACTGGGGGTCGGGCTTAAGAATACGGTCATTTCCATCGGCATCAGCATGATACCGATCTACATCCGGCTGGTACGCGGCTGTGTCCTGTCGGTTCGTGAAGAGGTCTATATTGAAGCAGCCAGGGCAGTAGGGACCAGAGATGCCCTCATTTTGATACGACATGTCCTGCCCAATGTTATGGTCCCCATCACGGTCCAGACCACCCTGGGCATGGGCACGGCCATCCTTTTCGCGGCGGGCTTGGGTTTCCTGGGCATCGGCGTGCAACCGCCGACACCGGAGTGGGGCGCCATGCTCGGATCAGCCAGGTCCTATCTCTTCCATGCCCCTCACGTGGCGACATTTCCGGGAATAGCGATATTTTTCAGTGTCCTCAGCTTTAATCTTTTCGGGGATGGGTTGCGGGACGCCCTCGACCCAAGGTTCAAACTGTGAACGGCCAGAGCAAACCACTGCTCTCTGTCAAGGATCTGCAGACGTGCTTCCACACTTTGGATGGCGTCGTAAAGGCCGTGGATGGGATCGATTTTGACGTTTATCCCGGTGAAACCCTGGGGCTGGTTGGTGAAAGTGGATGCGGCAAGAGTGTCACCGCCTTTTCCATACTGAGGCTGCTGCGTTGTCCACCGGCGGAAATCCGTGGGCGCGTGTCGTTCGAGGGTACCAACCTGCTGGACCTTGATAAAGAGGCCATCAGAAAGATAAGGGGGAGCGGGGTCTCCATGATTTTTCAGGAGCCTATGACCTCGCTGAACCCGGTCCTGAAAATCGGCGAACAAATTGCCGAAGCCATCCGGATCCACGAAAAGATGACACACCTTGAATCCTGGCGGTGGGCCGTGGAAATGTTGCGGATGGTTCAAATTGCATCGCCGGCGGCCAGGTCTCGACAATATCCTCACAAGTTTTCAGGAGGCATGCGCCAGCGGGCCATGATCGCCATAGCCCTTTCCTGCAGGCCGAAGCTTATCCTCGCCGATGAGCCGACCACCGCCCTGGATGTAACCATCCAGGCCCAGATCATGGACTTGATGCTGCGCCTCAAAGAGGAGTTTAACACGGCGATGGTGCTGATTACTCATGATCTGGGTATAATTGCTGAAATGGCGAGCCGGGTGCTGGTGATGTATGCCGGTAAGATCGTGGAGGAAGCACCGGTGAAAAAGCTTTACAGGGATCCGCGCCACCCCTATACCCGGGGTCTCCTGAACTCGGTTCCGGTTATCGGCCGCAAATTTGAGACCGGCCGTCGGCTGCAGGAAATCCCGGGCATGGTCCCCGGTCCTCTGGATATGCCCCCGGGCTGCCGGTTCTCTCCCCGATGCGAAAAATCCATGAGTATCTGCAACTCGCAGGAACCGCCCATGTTTCACCTTTCCGAAGACAGACGGGTCAGTTGCTGGTTGGAGAAAGAGAGTGATGGCGGAAAATCGACAGAGACCGCCAGGGTGGGCGATTGAAACCGATGGCACTGCTAGAAGTTCAAGGTCTGAAAAAATATTTTCCTGTCAAGCACGGGGCCCTTTCCCA
>CAYUCJ010000234.1:0-5560 GCA_964443285.1 uncultured Desulfobacteraceae bacterium
GGCGGCCACGAGCAGGAGGATGGTTTCCGGCCAGGTGGCCCGGCGCAGGAAGTAGCGCTCCAGGAAGGAGGCGAATGCGATCAGTCCGAGAAATGTGGACAACATGGCCAGTCCCACCTCCCAGTGGAGCAGGCTGTAGGTTTTGCCTATCCCCAGGAGGGGTCGGTAGGCCATCACCAGCGGGATGATATAGAGACCCTTGGCCAGTTTCCAGGAAGTGAAGGCGGTCCTCATGGGATTGGCGCCGGCAATCCCGGCGCCGGCAAAACTGGCAAGACTGACCGGCGGGGTGACATTGGCGTCCTGGGAATACCAGAAGACGATCATGTGCGCCACAAGGATCGGTACCCCCATGTCCATCAGCGCCGGACCGGCCAGGGTGGCGAGGACGATATAACTGGCCGTCACCGGGAGTCCCATGCCGAGGACCAGGGATGCGGCACCGATCAGGAGGATGGCCAGCGCCTCGATACCGTAACTGAGATCCAGCACGAGGCTGGAGAACTTCAGTCCCATTCCGGTCAGGGTGACCATTCCCACGATAATTCCTGCGGCGGCACAGGCCACGGATACCATGACGGCATTTACAGCGCCTTTATGGAGGGCCCCGAAGAGGATTTTGAACTCCTGGACGGCGAAATCTTTGGATCGGGGCCGCCGGGCGCCGGGAACAGGCTGCCCCCAGCGGAGCAGCGACCAGCGAACGCTGTTGGCGACCAGGCTTGCGGCCGCCGTGGTGGTGACGGCCACAAAACCGGCCATCATGGGGCTGTAGTTGGCCATCAGAACGTAGATCAGAATGGCGACCGGGATGATAAAGTGCAGACCCTCCTTGATCACGTTCCAGATCCTGGGCAGGTTCTCACGGGGCTGGCCCTCCAGCCCCAATTTCTTGGCTTCGTAATGCACAAAGAGCAGTACCGTGACGTAGTACATGATCGCCGGTACCAAGGCTATCTTGATGATGGTCAGGTAGCTTGTGTTGGTAAATTCCGCCATCAGAAAGGCGCCGGCCCCCATGATGGGAGGCATGAGCTGTCCGCCGGTGGACGCGGCCGCCTCGATGGCCCCTGCAACGTGGGGCGGGTAGCCGACCTTTTTCATCATGGGAATGGTGAAGGATCCCGTGGCCACCACATTGCCCACCGCCGACCCGGACACGGATCCCATAAAACCCGAAGCGACCACGGCCGTCTTGGCAGGCCCTCCGGAAAAGCGCCCTGTCAGGGCGTAGGCCAGGTTGATGAAGAAATTCCCGCCGCCGGTCGTTTCGAGAAAGGCGCCGAACAGGACAAAGACAAAAACGAAGGTGGCGGCCACACCGATGGGAAGGCCGAAAATGCCCTCGGTCGTGAGCCAAAGCGTGGTGGCGATACGCTCGATGGAGTAACCCTTGTGGATGATCAATTCCGGCATGTAAGGCCCGAAGTAGGCGTACAGGATGGCTGCGATGCAGACACCGGTCATGAAGAACCCGATCACCCTGCGGCAGGCCTCCAGAACCAGGAGCGTGCCGATGACGCTGACCACCAGGTCCATTCTGAGCCAGTCCCCCTGACGCTCAAAAATGGCGGTCAAATTGACGCAGATGTAGTAGGTGCAGTAGACGGACGCCAGGACGAGGCACCAGTCGAGAATCACCCAGATGTTCAGCCTCGATTTTGAGACGTTTTTGAAGGGGGGCTTGAGCAGAAACGTCAAGGACAGGATGGCCCCCAGGTGGATGGACCGCTGCACCAGGGCCGTCAAGGCGGCAATGCCCGCCGTGTAAAGCTGGTAGAGGCTCAAAGTGACGGCCACTGCCATGATTACCCTGGCGGTAAACCGTTCCAGGGGCCGGACAGCCTCATCCGTCTCCGACGGCCGGGAAGGCGGTTCCGACCGGGGGCGTGTCTTATCCGGCTGTTTTGCTTCGGACATCTTTTGCTCCAGGTGTGGCGGGGTGAGGAAAAAGAACTCTCCAAAGCCGGTAAAGCAGACTGACCGGATGCGCGTGAAACCGGACGGCCACATGGGGGGCCACAGCGGAAAGGTTCCTTTCAATCCCCCGCCAGATCACGGTGTGGTTCACCCCGGGACTGCCGATGCGCAGCACAAAATCGCCCGTGGGCATGTGCATGTTCTCGATGACCTCGTAAGGGGCCCGGTGGACCATACGCCCGAATCCGGGCATGTGCCCCATGCCTGCTCCGAATTTCAGATAGCGCTCCTCTTCGATGTAGATGCGCCCCGACCTGTCGACACTGTGCGTCTCCCAGATCGGGGCGTTTTCCACGGAGTGGTAATAGCGGATGGTAAAGCGCTCATTTACCCGCATGGGGATGACCATGAGCGGGCGGTCACCTTTCACCGGGGTTATGCGCAGTTCCAGACCGCCGGGCATCAGCGCACCCGCCAGGAGAAACAGGACCAGGACGGCAACGGCCGCGAAAAGAAGGTTCCGTGTCGGCCAGGCCGGCATGTCGGGTCTAAGGCATCAGGGCTGAGGGAACAGTGATGCCCTTTTCCTTCAGGTACTTTATGGTCCCCGGGTGCAGGGGGATAGGTGAATATTTCACAGCGTTTTCGGGGGTCGTGTAGGCCGCCGAAGGGTGGATTTTTTCCAGGTAATCCGTGTGTTCATACAGGGCCTTGACCAGTTTGTAGACAAGGTCCGTATCCAGGGAGGCCTGGCAGATCATAATGTTCCAGACGCCGATGGTGGACACCGGTTTGTCCACATTGCGATAGACGCCTCCGGCCAGATCTACGGAGGAGTAATTGCTGTTGAAGGCCAGGACCTTCTGGGTCTGTTCGGGCGTGAACCCGAGGATGTTGATCTCGTGGGTGGTGGCAAGATCCAGAATGGAACTGGTGCCCGGTCCGACGGACCAGATCCCCACTTCGATCGTGCCGTCCCTCAGGGCGTTGGCGCTTTCCGTAAAAGAAAGCCTGCTGTCCTGGTAGGAGGTCAGGGGAATCCCCAACGCCTTGAAGACGGTCTCTGCCATGAAGTTGGTCCCGCTTCCGGGGCTTCCCGAGCTGATGTGTCGGCCCTTCACCTGTTCGATGTTGGTGATGCCCGATTTTTTCAGGGCCACCACCTGCAGGAGGTTGGGGTACATGACGGCCATGCTGAGGATCTTGTTTTTCTTTCCCTTGAACTTGCCGGTTCCATTAAATCCTGCGTCGGCCACGTCCCCCATGACTTCGCCGACAACAGTTTCTCCCTTGTCGGCCAGTTTGACGTTCTCGACGCTGGCGCCGGTCACCTCGGCAACCGCCTTGACGCCCTTGACATACTTGGTCCAGATTTCCGCCACACCTCCACCGTAGGGGTAGTAGATACCGCCGGTTCCACCCGTTCCGATGCTGATGAAGGTCGTTTTCGCCGCCACAGGCGCGGCCAGGGCGAGGGACAAACAAATGGAAAATACAAACAGCGTGCGTTTCATATCAAAACCTCCTTTCGATACGGAAAATTACTTGGCCATAGTAATGATTCTCAGCATGACGGATTTCGCCTGGTGATCCATGCCCTTGACCGGGTAGACGAACGATGCCGTCTGCCCCGGGTTGAGGAGCCCTTTCTTGGTCGTCCTGGGAATCAATCCCCCCACCGCCTTGCCGTTGTCCAGGAAGATGTTCACCTTGTAGCGCTGCGGCTGGTCGCTGACGTTCTTGACGGTCACCTTGAAATGGAGGGTTTGGGCGCCTTCCCACTTCTTGAAGGAGCAGGAAAGATCGACCAGTTCGGCCTCGGGCGAGATCATGGTCTCCAGCTTGTCCGCGGAAACGCAGGGGAATGCCGCGGGCGCGTTTTTCGGCGTGAGGCCGCCGGCGCAACTCGCAAGGACAAGCAGGGCCGGTACCGAGAATAGGGTCACCAGGACCGTCGTCATTCTTAGTGGTTTCATGTCGCCTCCTTTTTTTGGTGGGTTGATAAGGGAATGGCTAGGCTGACAGGGGGTCAGCCGTTGAACACGGTCATTCTTCATTAGGAGGAATCGGCCTTTTGAAGCCGATTTGAGGATATGAAAAAACAGTCTGATTTTCAAGAAATAAATCCGGAGGCAAGGCGCAGCTGTTTCGATTACACCAACTGAATCCCGGGAGGCCCTTCAACGACCTCACCTACAGACACCGCCGACTTCACGCCGGCGGCGGAAAGAGCGGCCACCAGTGCATCGGACTGTGCTTTGGGCACGGAAAGCAGGAGGCCACCGGAAGTCTGGGGATCGTACAGCATCTCTTCCTCAACGTCGGAAAGCGAAGCCTGGATCTCCATTTTTTCCTGGACCATCAGCCGGTTCCCCCGGTTACTGCCGGTGGTCTCACCTTTCCGGTACATTTCAACGGCGCCGGGATACAGCGGCAAATCGGAATACCTCAAAATAGTACCGGAGTGGCTGCCGAGGGCAACCTCAAGCAGATGGCCGGCTATGCCGAAGCCGGTGATATCCGTGCAGGCATGAAGTTCGAAATTGAGTGCGGCTTCCATGGCCGGGCCATTGAGGGCCGCTACGGAAGGAAGTACCTCACGTTCAACGTCAAGGTAAGGCATCTTACCCGAGCGGACGGCATTGAATAAAACGCCCGTGCCGAGGGGTTTGGTCAGGATCAAGGCGTCACCGGGCCGTGCCCCGGCGTTGGTGAGGATGCGCTCCGGGTGAACGATGCCGTTCACGCATAGACCGTATTTTGGCTCTTCATCGTCCACGCTGTGCCCCCCAACCAGGCAGGCTCCGGCTTCCACCGCCTTGTCATGGCCGCCGCGGAGAATCTCCTTCAGCACGCCCATGTCAAGCTGCTTTGAGGGGAACATGACGACGTTCAAGGCCGTCAGAGGGCGGCCCCCCATGGAATAGATATCCGAAATGGAGTTTGCGGCCGCGATCTGTCCGAACCAGTAAGGGTCATCCACCGGCGGGGTGATGAAATCGATCGTGTTGATCATGGCGATCTCATCGCTCAGCCGATACACCGCAGCATCGTCGGAAGTCTCGATGCCCACCAGGAGGTTCGGATCTGAAGGGGGTTTCAGACCCGCAAGCGCGTCCGACAGATCCGTCGGACCGATTTTAGCCGCTCACCCGCAGGTGCGGGCAAGCCCTGTTAGCGTCTTTTTCTTGAAAAATGTCATAAGCCGTTTCTCCTACCTCAATTACAAATCATTCATCCCGGCGTCGGAATGAGAACCGAATCCCCCCACCCGAAGCAGCCTGAGTGGTTAAGATAAACGCACAGCTCTCCTCACCCACGATCATCCGGCCGGACCCTTCCAGAAAGTGAAAGACAGCCGGCCCCTCCGGGTGGGGTGGTATGGAATTCCCGGCCACCAGGCCGCCCATCACGCACTTGTATGTTTCGTTTTCCGCCAGGACCTGGGGTTTCGGTCCTTTCTCTGAATAGACCACGATTTCTTTCCAATCGGGGTACAGCATTTTTTGGGTCATAGATGTACTCCTCTATTGCGTGTTAATGGTTTACTTTAGCCTTTTTCAATCTCTTCGGCAATGGCATTATTATTCCCGGGAGGCCATACGTATTGCTCGATTAAAAAGGCAAGAAGGCCCATTAT
>CAYUCJ010000235.1:0-5533 GCA_964443285.1 uncultured Desulfobacteraceae bacterium
GTCCCCTCCGGTGTCCAGCCGGCAAACCCGGGTTTCGCCCTGACCTTTTTGTAGGCCTCCTTGCTCTTCTCAAAAAGGCCGTCCACATCGAAGACCGGCAGACCGCCCGTCCCCCTGACGGCCACGGCCTTGAGATTCTTGGAGCCCAAGACCGCTCCCACCCCGGTTCTTCCCGCCTGGCGACCGAAGTCGTGGGAAATGCAGGCAAACCGCACCAGATTTTCCCCTGCCGGACCGATGGTGATGATCTGAAACGGATCTCCCAACTCCTTTTTCAGCTCGTCTTCGACAGTGATAGCCCCCTGTCCCCAATAGCTCTCGGCCGAGCGCAGTTCCACGTTTTCATCTTCAATAACAAGAAAACTGGGCTCAGGTGCGCGACCCTTCAGGATCAGGATGTCGTACCCTGCGTATTTCAGGGCGGGACCGAAATGTCCACCCATGTTGGAGTCGGCATACCCGCCCGTGGCAGGTGACTTGGTACCGAAATGGGTCTTGCCGCTGGCCGGCACCAGGTGCCCGGAAAGGGGCCCGGTGGCGATGATCAGGAGATTTTCAGGGTCAAAAGGGTCCGTGCCCCGGCCGATTTTGTCCCAGAGCAGCTTCGCCACAAAACCGCGTCCCCCGATGTAGTCCCGCGCCAGATCTTCAGCCAGGGGCGTTTTGTTCACCTGACCGGTGTCCAGGTCCACCTCCAGGATGTTTCCGGCGTATCCGTAGAGCATCTCAAGCACCCCCTTTCATGACAATGGCATCACGGGGACAGATTTCCGCACAGGCCCAGCAGAGGGTGCACTTGATAGGTGTTTCCGAGCCCGGATGCACAAACATCACCCCGTGGGGGCAGGCTTCCACACAGTTGAGGCAGCCCGTACAAAGATCCGGGTCAATGAGATAGGCTTCACTCTCAAGGGAAATTGCATCCTCCGGACAGGCCTCTGCACAGGCCCCGCACTGGTCGCAGAGATGGATCCGGTAGTCCCCGGGCGCGGGGAACCGCCCTTCAATACCCAGGGCCGATTTGGCCGGGTTCATCTCCCTGAAATTGGCAAGGGAGCAGGCCAGCTCGCACGCCCTGCATCCGGAACACCGTTCGTGTATTGGTTTGAGTTCCACCGTAGAAATCTCCTGAAACAAGTTGATACTTCCAACGAAGTCGCTTTATTCAACAGAGATCAGGAGGGGGCCTGAGGGTCTTTTATAGGCGTCCATCCCCTCCGAAGTGTTTAGAAAGGGTCTGAAGAAGGGTGTCAGGTGCGGCTCCTCTTCATTGCTCATAGGCTGAAGCTCACGGCATAAAACAGCTTCCAACGAAGTCATCATTTTTTGCGTTCTGCAACGAATTTCGCCAGGTCACGTTCAATCGCAGGGTCCATATCCGGTTTTTCGTACCCGTCCAGCCGCCGTACCAGGACTTCGGTAGCCTCCTGGTCCAGCCGTTTTCTTCCGGCTTCGTTCCACGTGCCGTAACTCTGTCTCTTGATGAC
Source organism: uncultured Desulfobacteraceae bacterium (assembly GCA_964443285.1). Taxonomy (GTDB): domain Bacteria; phylum Desulfobacterota; class DSM-4660; order Desulfatiglandales; family Desulfatiglandaceae; genus CAYUCJ01. The sequence goes on from CAYUCJ010000235.1 coordinate 1,488, forward strand.
ATCAGGGAGAAAGTACTCGGTCCGGCAGAGCTCGAGCGTCCTGGGCTGGGTCAGAAACTGGCCGCCGATCCCCACCTCTTTGATCACCTCGAGATCGATGGCCTCATCACCCATGTCAATGGGCCGGTGCATCTTCTTGATCATACCGCAGAGTTCCTCGTCGGCCAGGAACTTTTCGAAGCTCATTTCCACAAAGGATCCCAGGATGCCGCAGGCGTGGAGAACGAAATTGATCCCGCTTCTGATGGCAGTCAGGAGTGACAGGGTCGATTCGATCCCTGCCTGCATGTCGGGAATGTGAGCGTCGCTCAGGGCTCCGCCGCTACGGGACGGCAGGCCGTAAAATCTGGCCATCTGGGCCGTGGCCGAGACCAGCATGGCGTTTTCCACGGCCCCGATGGCCAGGGACCCCGTTTTCATATCCGTCGGGCAGGAGGTGGCACCGTAGATGAACGGGACGCCGGGGCGCACCAACTGGGCGAGGGTAAGCCCTGCCAGGACCTCGGCGTTCTGGAGCGCCATGATACCGGCCAGGCTCACCGGTCCGGAAGATCCTCCCATGACGAGGCTGGCATCCAAAATAGGCTGGCCCGCGCGGGCGAATTCTATTAATGACCCGGCCATTTCTTCCGAGTAGTGGAGGGGCGAGATGACGCTGATGATGGGCAGCATGACCGGATCTTCCGCGATTTTCTCTTTCCCGCCGAAAACAATGGCCGCCATTTCAACCGCGTCCACCGCAGCCTGTCTGGATACCGGACTGCCCATGAAGGGCCGATCACAAAGCGTGATGCTGGAAAACATCATGTCCAGATAGGCACTCTCCTTGGGCACATCCGACGGCTCCACCATGAGGAAGCCGTTCATATCGAGATATTTTGAAGTCTCGACAAGTTTGCAGAAATTATTGTAGTCATCCAGAGTCCCGAGCCGCTGTTCCCCATCGGGGGTGATGATGAAGGGCGCCCCATATCCCGGGACCAGCGCAAAATCTTTCTCGCCGATCCAGAAGGAGCGCTCCGGATTCCGGGCGGTCAGGTGAAAGCGTGACGGCGCTTTTTCAATGGCTCCTCTCACCATTTTTTCCTCAAGATGAACCACCTTCCCCTCCACCCTGGCCCCGTGCTTCTTGAATATCTCCAGGGCTTCCGTTTCGTGAAACGCTACACCTACATCCCTCAGGATCTCCATGGCTGCATCGTGGATTCGGGTCATCTCCTCCTTCGTGAATGTCTGCATTCTGTCGAACATCTTCTTCACCTCGTTTCCAGTCTATGGTTCATAGGGTTCCGGCACAAAGCACAAAGCCGGGTTTTTCCTTACGCCTTGAGCCTAGGGCCTTTTGCCTTTTCCCCTTTTCTTGAAAAACGCTCCCGTCCTTCAAGTATTCCGGGCCTCACAGTATTCCCGATCGTCATCACTATTAATGTCCACTCAAAAAACTCCCGCCGCCCATGTCGAGCCCTTCCTCGTATCGGCTGAGCCGAAGCATGTTGTCCTCGTTGTCCATCTTTCCCATGATGAGATCCGCGGTCCGTTTTCCGGCCATGGGTGAGACCATGACCCCGATCCAGTAGCCGCAATTCAAATAGAACCCGGGCACCTCACTAACCGGCCCGATCAAGGGCTGGTTGTCCGGGGTGTAGACGTACTGTCCGGCCGAGACGTTGATATCCTTTTTCTTGAGGTTTTCCGCCACCTGCTCAAAAAACGGCGTCAGCCGGCAGACCTTGTCTATACAGACGGCAGGAAAATCCCAATCTCCAAGGGGATTTTCCATTGGGTCGGTCACCGGTTCGTCCGGGTCTACCCAGCCCAGCAGGGCACCGCCGGATTCCGGCCGCCAGTAGGATCCATTGATCAGATCCACCGTGAACGGGGCCTCGGGCGGGGCGGTCGGGGTGGCGATGTAGACCTTCTGGCGCCTGACCGGTTCCAGAGGGAGATTCAACCCCACCATGCGGCCGATCACACCGGCAAAGGGGCCGGCGGCATTGACAACGGTCCGGGTCGAAATGTTTCCCCGTGTCGTTTCCACCCCAGAGACGCCCTTTTCATCCGTCAGGACGTTCGTGGCCTTGGTTTTTACAAAAAAGCGGGCCGAACTCCCCTTGGCAAACCCCTGGGTTACTTCGTGGCAGGAGAGCCACCCGTCCCGCTGGCGGAAGGTCGCTCCGACGATCTCAGAGGAAACATAGGGAAATCGCGAATGGACCTCAGCACCGGTCAGAACCTCCGAGTCCGTAACGCCCAGCTTGTGATGCTGGGCCACGGCCGCTTCCAGATCCGGTATCATACCGGCATCGTCCGTGACAAAGAGGTATCCCTGCTGGTGAAGGCCGATATCCCAATCCGGCAGGCCGATATTTTCAGCAAAATGTTCGAAAAATTCGATGCTCTCTCTGGCCAGCGGTGCCAGTGCCGGTTCCGTGAACTGGGCACGAAAGCATTCTGCCGAAGCGGCCGTCGTCAGTGTGGAAAGCCCGTCCCTGACCTCAACCAGGATGGTGTCCAGGCCGGCCCTTGAGAGCCAAAACGCTGTGGCTGTTCCCACAATACCGCCGCCGATCACTACCACGTCGGCTGTTCGATCTCTGGTTTCCGGAACATATATCTTGCGCATGGGAACGCTCCTCTCCTAAGGGTTTTCGGGACTGGATCTCCCTTCCATGTTGAACAGGATATCGTTTTCCAGGTAGGCCTGTTCGAGACCTTCCTGGTGCTCACGGACAGCCGTCCTCTCCCTGACGGCCATCTCGGATATGATGCAATTGATGAGGCAAGCCATTGAACTGGGGCTGCCCACCAGGGGGAAGTGGAGATACCGTGCGATGATGGTGAGGTGGGCAAATTGATTGACCGGGCAACTCCTGCTGTCCGAGACAACCATCAGGCGGCGATCCAGCCGCCTGACCAGTTTGGCCAACCGGATCAACTCGTTGGGGTAACGGGTGGTGGCGAAGAGCATCACAAGGACATCCTTCGGCGCGATCGTCAGCCAGTCAATGACAGTGGAGTCGCTGCCCTTCAGAATACGGACCTGCCCCCGGATCTTGGTCAGGGACCAGCCCATGTAATAGGCAAAGGTATAGCTCAGGCGTGAGCCGATTACGTAGATTTCGGAGCTTTCGAGGAGGAGATCGGCCGCCCTTCCGATGGTTTCCGGATCAATATTCTCAAAGAAGGCCTTGAGATTGGCCATTTCTTCCTGGACTACCCGGTACAAACGTCCCGCCCCCGGTGCGCTTCCATTGGTCAACGCCATGCGATCGATGAGGGTCAGTTCGCTGTCCACCACTTCCCGCAGGTCCTGGATGAACTGGGGATAACCGGCATAACCCAACCGGTCCACGAAGCGGACCACGGTGGCCTCACTGACGCCCGCTGCCTGTGCCAACTGCCGGGTTGTCATGAAGACTGCCTGGCGTGGGTTTTCCGCAACAAAATCGGCCAGCAACCGGCCCTTTGGAGTCAGTGCCGATCTTCTTTCTCTCAGGCGGTTCATGAGTGGCTGAACGCTTTGAGCCGTCATCATCTGCTCCGATTCAGGATGTAGAAGAGGTCTTTTTGACGGGTTTTGTTTCAGTCTTGTCCTACCCTAACCGGTCCCCAGCCGGAAAGTCAAGGGGTTTCTTGTCCCATGAGACTCTTTTCGACCCTATCGAATACAAATTTATCTTCATAAACAATATCAAAGCGATATATAATTTATTAAAATATCCTTTTCATTCCCATAAAAAATATTGACAACTTCTGTTTCATTATGATAGACAAAGTTTCATGCTGGACGTTCCGTTCTTCTGGTACCGATTCCAGCACATAAGCGGTGTTATTCGTAATTACGGTGACCTATTCCGTCTTTGATTTGAGCTCTGTGGTAAAGAATCTGATTTAAAAGGAGGGTCCTCAATGAAACTTGAGCGGTTGTGGGGTTCGCCGCCATTCAAATCCAACTACGATGCGGTCATGATCGGCGGCGGCATACACGGTCTGGCCACGGCCTACTTCCTGGCAAAGGAACACGGCATGAAAAATGTTGCGGTCCT
>CAYUCJ010000236.1:0-5531 GCA_964443285.1 uncultured Desulfobacteraceae bacterium
GCAGATCTCTACGACGTGTCTGATGACTGGATTCCGATTTATGACAAATCCGATCTTGATGGTTTTTATCTAGCCATCGGCACCAGCGGCAACCAGTACAAAAACGGACCGGTCATCGGACAGATCATGGCCCAGATCATCGAAGCCTGTGAAAACGGACATGATCACGACCATGAACCTGTGACCCTAGTACTGAAGCATATAGGTTTCAATTTGAATACGGGTTTCTTTTCACGAAATCGTGACATTGTAGGTGACAGCAGTTTCTCTGTGTTGGGTTAGCCTGCCAAAGGTCATATGACTGTTTTCCCTCATAAAGATGTATTATTTTTCACTTAACCAGCGAATGGAGATTAAGATCATGTTAAAGAGGATCCACACGTTTTCAGCGTTGTTTATTTTGTTGGCGGCCATGCCCGCCTGGGGACTGGATTTGATACCGGGGAAATATGAAATTACCGCCAGAGCGGAGATGCCGGGGATGTCGGGGATGCCGCCCCAAACCACAACCCAATGTTTAAATGAGCAGAACCCGGTTCCCAATTCCGCTGCCGGCGCTCTTGGCTGCAAGATCACCAACATGAAGACCAACGGCAACAAGGTCACCTACACCATGGAGTGCAACCAGCAGGGTATGAAAATCAAGAGCACCGGTGAGATGACCTTCAGCGGGGACTCCTTCTCAGGTACCACTCAAACGAGCATGGGACCTGACGCCGACGGCATGACCGTGAAAACGGTGATCGAGGGAAAACGAGTCGGTACGTGTGATTAAGGAAATCGCCGTGATTTCTGAGACACCACAAACAGAAATCATTGTTGGGAAAAAATTGTGTTTCAAAGGTGTTGTACTCCCCGAAGGAAAGGCCAGGAAGCCAATCGGTGACTGGACCCAGGAAGCGGACGGTGGCGACAACCATCAGCCTTTTTTCAAAGACACGGACACCTTTCGGGAGTGGGAGAAGAACGCAGCCGATCCGAAGAGCCATGGGGTTATGTAGAAGCTTGTCGTAAAGGACCGTAGAGATCAAATGACCGTGACATTTCCATGGAGATCTCAACTATTGCGGGCTGAATCCTTTACGGACGGGTTTATTCCTGCTATGCTCATCCTGTATGGATTACAAAGCCTTCAAGCCCCGGTTACGACGGAAACAGTGTTTTAGCGAGATCGTCGGACGGATGCTTGTTTTCCTGGAAATCTGCCTCAACATTTCAGGTAATAGTTCCCTGCACCGGTGATGAAAAATTGAATGCCGCCTAACACCGTTTTGACCAGTGAACCAAAAGATCGCCGAAAATTCCTGCTTCAGCTTTCGTGGGGGGGGCTAGTCCTTTCCGCGGCTGCCTTCATGACGACCATCTTGCGGTTTGTCTGGCCGAGTGTGTCCAGTCGGCCCGCCAGATCATTTCAAGTGGGCTTCCCGGACGATTACCGCGTCGGTCAGGTAGCCTACCACCCCGGGCGTGAGGTCTTCATTCTACGCGATGAAAGAGGCTTTCTCTCTCTTTCCGCCCGTTGCACGCACCTGGGTTGTCTGGTAGTCTGGAACCGGGATCACAAAATGTTTCTGTGCCCTTGCCATGGGGGGAAGTTCGACGCTGCCGGGCGGAACGTGGAGGGGCCCCCTCCCCGCCCGCTTGACCTCTTTGACCTCAGGATTGACAAAAACGGATTCCTGGTTGTGGACCAGGATATAATCATCAAGCGACCAAAGGGCCCTGTTCCTCGTTTTCAACCGGAAAAGGCCTGATAGCCGATCATCCTCCTCTGCTCGCCGATACAGATCAAACCTTTGGAAGGAAACCATGCAGTCGCCACCGGAATTCAAGCGAAGGGTTTTCAGAACGGGCCTGCCCCGCACGCCCGAGGAGGAGTTGCAGGTGGTGCGCCGCTCGGTTTTCTTCCACCTGCATCCCATGCGACTGTCAGCCGATCGGATGAGGATCCGTTTTACCTGGTGCCTCGGCGGCTTGACCTTCCTGCTGTTCCTGGCAACCGTCTTCACCGGCGCCCTGCTGATGATCTATTACCGGCCTACCCTGGAAAATGGTTATGGCGATATTCTGGATCTTCGTTATACGGTGTTCCTTGGAGGGTTTTTGCGTAACGTTCACCGCTGGGCGGGACACGGCATCGTGATCACCCTGGTGCTCCACATGCTTCGTGTCTTCTATACCGGGTCCTACAAACCACCGAGAGAATTCAACTGGATCGTGGGCGTCTGCCTCTTTCTGATCGTCCTGGGCTTTGCGTTTACGGGCTACTTGCTGCCTTGGGACCAGATCTCATACTGGGGGACGCGTGTGGGAACCAATCTGCTCCATTCGGTTCCGTTTCTCGGTTCGGACGGCCCCTTCGGCCGGGAGCTCGGACTCACGCCGGGCCGCGACCTGACGTTCTTGATCCTGGGAGACTCGGATCTGGGCCCGAGAGCCCTGATCCGCTTCTACACTCTGCATGTCTTTATTCTGCCGCTCCTTTCGCTCATTTTTCTTATGGTACATTTCTGGCGTGTGCGGAAGGACGGCAAACTGGCATCCAGACTTTGACATAGTAAGGAGAACCTTTGCTAAAGCAACGGGAACAAGATTTGCCGAGCGGAACTGAGAACAAGGGCCCGCGTGATGACGTGCCGGTCTACCCCGGCCTGTTGTTCAAAGAACTTCTGGCAGTTCTTGCAGGCCTGTTGGTTCTGGCCCTTTTGGGATTGCTGATTCAGGCCCCGTTGGATGTGGCGGCGGACCCAGCCTTCACCCCAAACCCTGCCAAGGCACCGTGGTATTTCCTCGGAATTCAGGAGCTGCTGGTTTACTTTGATCCCTGGTTTGCAGGTGTGGTAATTCCTTTCCTGATCATTCTGGGCTTGATCCTGGTTCCTTTGCTCGACAACGACCCGGGAGGCGCCGGGGTTTACGCCTTTCGCCGACGCATATGGGCCACCTTGCCATTTACTGGAGGTGTTCTGTTTCTTGTCCTCCTCATGGTCATTGCGGCCTGGTTCCGGGGATCCAACTGGGACTGGTACTGGCCCTGGCAAGACTGGAGCATGGCCAGACCGGCTCGATCCGGGTTTGTCAGCCTGCCCCTTGGGTTGGGCCTGTCCCTCACGGGAGTCTATTACCTCATGGGATTCCTTTTGCCCCTCAAACTCTGGCGCAATCGGTTCGAGGGGTGGGGAAAAGCCCGTTACTTTGTCTATTTTTTCCTGGTCTTGACCATGGGCTTAGTGGTGATCAAGGTCGTACTCCGTCTCCTCGTGAACATAAGGTATATCATAGTGACACCCTGGTTTAATATCTGAATCATCCGGCCCTGATTTTCCGAACAAAGCCTTATGCACCTGAATCCCGATTCGGCCGGGTATAGGAAAACAGGGTCTTTTGAGGTAAGCACCTGGATGAAACGACACTACTACACTGTATTTGCCCTGCTTGTCTTCGCTCTCCTCCTGACCCTGGGATTGGTCCTCCGAAAGGAGATGAATCCTGAATGGAAAAAGTACCAGGAGGAATTTTTTCGAAAGGAACGGAAACAAGCGTTGAGGGACTTAGCCGGGGCCGACGAGATCGAACGCGTCAAATTGCAAAGGCGACTCACTTATCTTGAACGTCCACGCTACAGGATCAGGCAGATTTTTCTGAAAGACGGCAATCGCGTCGATCGGTGCATCACCTGCCACCTGGATGTGAAGCAGCTTGAGAATAAGCACCCGGACATTGAACGATTCCCTTTCGAACAATACGGTTGCACGGTCTGCCACGGAGGTATCGGAAGGGCCACGGAGATTTCCATGGCCCATTCCACCTTGCGCATTCCTCCCCGGCCGCTCTATGAGTACCTTCAAGCCCATGCCACCGGAACTTCAACGCTCGATCTTTTTCAATACACCGCCTCCGGAAGGCCGATTCCCTTCACAGGTTCTGTTCTCTGTCTTCGATGCCATTTGAGTTCCCACCCAAGGCACGTGGCGCGCTGGCGAAAGCTCAAATTCAGGCCCCTTGACAAGGTTAGAACCAAGCTCAAGGAATTGCGTCAAAGCGGACTTGCCGCAAAAGAATCGCAGTGCCTCGGGTGCCACGCCACGGGTTTCAATCCGGAAACCGGCCGCTATCTGGAAGATCGCGTCACCTGTGAAAGCTGTCACGGACCAGGAGGGTTCTATTCGGACCTTATGGCCGGAGGCAGGGCCAGGGACGGGGCCGAGTTGGCCAGGGGCAACATCCTCAAAACAGATGCAGACCGGGTCTGCCTGAATTGCCACAGACCCGATCGCCACAAGGATTACCTGGGAGAAGACACTTCACCTCCCCTCATTGCTGCCTATCTGGGTGCAAAGCCTCCGCCTGACATAGACGGCGTGATCCTGGACGATGCCTGGAACACCGCCCTTGAGACGCGCGTTTTCACCTGGCAACTCGACGGCAGTTCTCCCCGGCCGGGACCAACCGTCTCCATCCGGGCAGTCTACGACGATGCACGCATTTATTTTTCTTTTCGATGGCCCGACAAATCTTTCCAGGACCGCATGGGTCATTGGGTTCTCACCGGCAACAGTTGGCAACCAAAGGTGGAATGGCCCGACGCCCTTGCGCTTCACTGGCAGGCAACAGCAAAAGTCGCGGACTTCAAACAGGGAGGTTGTGCTGTCTTATGCCACAGCACCGGCCGTTTCAGGAAGTTTCCGCGCATGGCCACCAGAGAGGCGGGTGCATTGGTGGATGAGTGGTATTGGAACGCCTTTACGGCTCCAAGGGCCGGTCGTCCCGGAGATGGTTTTCTGGACGACCGGACCGAGTTTATTCCCACCGGAAGGCCGAAACCTCCTCTTGGCGGCGAATACCCTGAGGTCTCCATTGCCCATGGGAGCGATGCATCCGGGTCCAGAATGCCCCAAAACAGGGGGGGCATTCCGCTTGTCTTAAATGGGGATGTGACGGAAGATGGTCAACTCTCTCCACGATTTTATGTGGAGGATGGAAGCCGGGTGCTGCTGCAATTGTCCGAGAGCGCTCAACCGACTAAAAAGGTCCTCCCACTGTATGTAACCGGCACACCTGAGACAGGCGATTCAGCCGATCTCAGGGGCAAAGCATCGTGGTCGGAGGGATATTGGGTTCTCGAGTTGAGCCGAGCTTTGCGAACCGCAAGCAAGCGAGATGTTCAGTTCGATCCCTCACAGAAAAGCACGACATTCGGACTGGCCGTCTGGGATGGAGCCGCGGGAGACAAACACCAGTTAGCCACCCAGCTCAGACTTCTCTTCGAACCTTCCCAAAAAACCGAATAGAACCGGACCGCTGCTGGGCACCTCGGTTTGATGGAATCGTAAAGAGCTGATTTATCCCGCAGACGGCAATCTATGAGGAACGAAGAGGAACCGAACCTGATAATCTTTTTCAAATGCTTTCTAATCACTCCGAAGGAGATGGACGCCGATTTGAGGTTCAGAATTGCGCCATAAAAACGCGTAGGGTTTGGGAGGCGTGAATCCCAAATAGTCGTCCATGTAAAAGTGAGTTGCCAAGTG
>CAYUCJ010000237.1:0-5493 GCA_964443285.1 uncultured Desulfobacteraceae bacterium
GTTTCATGAAGGTAAAATAGACGGCCATGTTGGCCTGGGAACCGGAGTGAGGCTGAACGTTGGCATAGGCGGCGTGAAACAGCCTTTTCACCCGTTCCAGGGCCAGCCTCTCGATCACATCGACGTGCTCGCAGCCCCCGTAGTACCTGGCACCGGGGTAGCCTTCCGCGTACTTGTTTGTCAGCACGCTGGCCTGGGCCTGCATGACCGCCCGGCTGGCGTAGTTCTCAGAGGCGATCATGACCAGGCTGTTCTGTTCCCGGAGCATTTCAGCCCGGATGGCCTCCCCTACTTCCCTGTCCCACATGTGTCACTTGCCCTCACAAAAGGGAGTTCTTGATTCGATCTGGTCTAAGCGCAGTTGATGCCTTCCGCCCTCGAAAGGGGTTTTCAGGAAAAGCTCAACCATTTCAAGGGCAATTCCCGACCCGATGACCCGTGCTCCCATACAGAGAATATTGGCATCGTTGTGGGCCCGGCTCATTCTCGTGGCGAAGAGGTTACAGCAAGCAGCCGCACGAACGCCTTTGTGGCGGTTCGCCACCATGCTCATACCCAGCCCGGTCCCGCAAATCAGTATCCCGCGGTCACATTCCCCTTTTGAAACGGACTCTGCCACCGGATGGGCAATCCTGGGATAATCCGCAGATTCGCGGTTGTACACACCCGCATCCTGCACTTCACAATCAGGCAGGCCTTCGAGAAACTCTCTACAGACTTCCTTCAAGTCAAATCCGGCATGATCCGAACCAATACTGATCCTCATGGAAACCTTTCCTTTCTACATGGACGGCTATTTGGGGTTCACGCCTCCCAAACCCTACGCGCTTTTGTGGTGTAACTCTGAACCCCGAATCGGCGTCCATCCCCTCAGGAGTGTTTAGAAAGGCTCTGAAAAAGAGTGTCAGGTTCGGGTCCTCTTCATTTTACGAAGTCATCGAACCTGGAACCTGAAGACCTGTGGGACGGCAAGAGCGCAGATCAGCTGGAAAAGGAACTGAAAAGCAGCGATGCGTTGGTCCCGCCAAATCCGAACGAATTGGACATGACGACGTTGATGTCGGCCTTTCTCGCCACGTTGGGGACGTAATCCAGATCGCACTCCGGATCCGGCGTTTCATAGTTCACGGTGGGTGGAATGATTCCTCTTTCAAGTGCAAGGACGCAATAAACGGCCTCCATACCCCCGGCACCTCCCAGCAGATGACCGGTCATGGATTTCGTTGAGCTCACGGCCAGTTTGTAGGCATGCTCATTGAATACCGCTTTTATGGCCTTGGTTTCCGAGAGATCATTCAATTTGGTGGAAGTTCCGTGGGCGTTGATATAGTCCACGTCAGCCGGTTCAAGTCCGGCATATCTTATGGCCATGTTCATGCAGTTGATGGCACCCTCACCCTCCGGGTGCGGCGCAGAGATGTGATGGGCGTCTCCACTCATGCCATAGCCGACAATCTCTGCGCGGATTTTAGCTCCCCGCTCCAGGGCGTGTTCCATTTCTTCGAGAACCAGGATTCCCGCCCCTTCTCCCATGACAAACCCGTCCCTGTCCATATCAAACGGGCGCGAGGCCTTTTCGGGCTCGTCATTTCGTGTGGAAAGTGCTCGCATGGAACAAAAGCCCCCCAGCGCCAACGGTGTAATCACCGCCTCTGCTCCTCCTGTGATCATGGCATCTGCGATGCCTTCCCGTATCATCCTGAAGGACTCCCCGATGGCATGGGAGCTGGCCGCACAGGCCGTCTCGATTGAGAGGTTGGGCCCTTTGGCCCCGAATTCAATGGCTATCTGTCCGGGGGCCATGTTCGCGATGATGCCGGGAATAAAAAAGGGACTGATTCTCTCGGGACCGCGGTCCAACAGGATGGAATGAAAATGCTCGAGCATCCCCAGGCCACCCAAACCTGTACCGGTAACGCAACCCACCCGGCTCTCGTTTAATTCGTCAATCTTCAAACCGGAGTCTTCCATCGCCATCCGTGCCGAAGCCACCGCATAGTGGATGAAGACGTCAAAACGACGGATTTGTTGTTTGTCCAGGTAGTCCAGGGAGTTGAAGCCTTCCACTTCCCCGGCAATCTGGCAGGGAAAAGCAGAGGCATCAAATCTCTTGATCCGGCCGATCCCAGATCTGCCGGCACACAAGGACTCCCAGTTTTCCTGCACTCCGGTTCCCAGCGGGGATACGACCCCCAGGCCGGTTACAACAACCCTTCTGGCCATTTCGGACTCCTCTTCTCTTTTTGCACCTAAAGAGCTAAATCGCCCTGGAACGGATTAAGAGGCAATGGCTTTGTTGACATAATCTATGGCATCCTGGACCGTGCCGATCTTCTCGGCGTCCTCATCCGGGATGGATATATCGAATTCTTCTTCCATGGCCATGATCAATTCAACCTGATCCAGTGAATCTGCTCCAAGGTCATCCACAAATGAAGCATCTGAAACCACATCTTCTTCGGACACGTTCAACTGCTCACAAATAATTTTCCTGACCTTCTCCTCGACAACTGACATTCGCTAATACCTCCTCGATATGTGTAGATGATATATAACTCTAAAAAGCCGAACTGGTGCGGTCCGATCACATATACATCCCGCCGTTCACATGAACAATCTGGCCGGTAACATAGCCGGCCGCCTCCGAACAGAGCCAGTAAACCGCCTGCGCCACATCTTCGGGTTTCCCCATCCTGCCCATCGGTATCTGCCGGATGAAACCCTGCCTCACTTTTTCCGGCAGCACGGCGGTCATCTCCGTGTCGATGAACCCCGGAGCAACGGCGTTGACCGTAATACCCCTCGGGGCGACCTCACGCGCGACCGTCTTGGTGAAGCCCATGATTCCCGCTTTGGAAGCTGAATAGTTGGCCTGGCCGGCGTTACCTATCTGTCCCACCACGCTGGAAATATTGACAATCCGGCCGTACCTCTCCTTCATCATCGCCCGGACAACCGCCTGGCTGCAATTGAATACGCTTTTCAGATTGACCTGGATGACCGTATCCCACTCCTCCTCACTCATGCGCATCAAGAGCGTGTCTCTTGTAATACCCGCATTGTTCACCAGTACATCGACCTTTCCGTAAGCGTCGATGATTTCCTTGAAAAAGGCCGCAACCGCATTCCAGGAAGCCACGTTTAATTTGTGGCTCACGGCCTCAACCCCCCTCTCTTTCAGCAGGGCAAGGGTCTCCTGGGAGGCCTCTTCGTCGGGATCATAGTGAACGATGACTATTTTGGGCCCTTCCCCGGCAAATTTCAGGGCAACAGAACGACCGATACCCTTGGAGCCGCCTGTTATGACAACCACTCTGTTACCATTATTACCCATTTGATTTCCTTTGAAACAGAAACAAGCCGAGGCAGCCTCTCAGGCGGTCTTGTGATTCCGCAGGAGCCTGGCCATCTTCACGGTCGTGTCATTCATTGCATATCGCACGGACAATTTGATGGCGTTCTTGATAGCCTTGGCCGACGAGGAACCGTGGCAGATAATCCCCACACCATTGACACCCAGAAGCGGTGCCCCTCCATACTCAGCATAGTCCAGTTTTCCGGCAAAACGCCTCAACGCCCTGCGCGCCAGAAAAAATGCAGCCCTGCCGGAGATAGACCGCTTTAATTCCTGTTTGAGCATGGTGGAGACGGTTTCCGCCAGCCCTTCAGTCAACTTCAGGGCCACATTACCCACAAAGCCGTCACAGACAATGATGTCCACATCGCCCGCGAAGATATCTCTTCCCTCCACATTTCCTGAGAAATTCAGGAGGCTTTTGTCAAAAAGCTCATGCGTAAGTTTAACCTGTTCGTTTCCCTTGCTCCCCTCTTCTCCGATGCTGAGCAGACCGATTTTCGGGTCCTCAACGTTGAGACACACACTTGCAAAAGCGTGTGCCATGACCCCGAACTGGAAAAGGTGTTTCGGCCGGCAATCCACATTTGCGCCCACATCGATGAGGATCACAGGGCCATTTCGGCCAGGAAGAATGCTCGCAATGGCCGGCCGCTCCGCCCCTTCCATGCGTCCCAAGGTCAGAACGCCGGCGGCCATGGTGGCTCCTGAGTTTCCGGCGCTCACCACCGCTGCGACCTCGCCTTTCTTCGCCAAATCAAAGGCCACCCGAATAGATGAATCCTTTTTCTTCCTCACGGCCTTCAGAGGCGTTTCATCCATCCCCACCACTTCGTCGCAGTGATAGATGGTCAGTTTTTCCGTTTTTGCCCTGGATCCCAGGGAGCGTTCGATGGACGCCCTGTTCCCCACCAGTGCGACCTCGACCCCCAATTCCTCGACAGCATCCAAGGCTCCCTGAACTTCCACGTCAGGGGCTCCGTCCCCTCCCATGGCATCCAGGGCTATCTTCATTCTATTCCTCTTCCGTTTTCAGGATGGTCTTTGAGCGATAGGTCCCACATTCGGGACATACACGATGAGGCAGTACGGCTTCATGGCACTGGGGACACTTTGTGACGCCGGTCAAGTTCACATGATCGTGTGACCTGCGCGTGTCACGCCTGGCTTTTGATTTTCTCTTTTTAGGTACAGCCATGATATCTTTCTAATCTCCTTTGATCTTTAAATTTTTCAATTTGGACAATCCGGGGTGTCAGGTTTTCAACGTGCACCGGCACGTCCCCCTGTTCAGATTGTTACCGCACACAGGACACAAGCCCCCACAATCATCGCGGCAGAGGTTTTTCATGGGCAGCGCGAGGTAGACCTGTTCGCGGGCAATTTCGTTAAGCTCGATGACAAAACCGTCAAAAGGTTGAACCTCAAGGTCTTCCTGAAGAAGTTCAACCTCTACTCCTCCATCGGCTGACTGCTGAGCCGCCAGCACCACATGATATCCGGTGTGAATCTCATATCCGTAAGGCTCAAGGCAACGGTCGCATTGAACCGTGACTTGACCGCTGATATGTCCATCCAGGAGGTACTTGTTTCCCGCACTGGAGGCGACTACACTCACCTCCAGAGGTGACGCGAGGCCAATAACCGTATCCTCAAGGTCGTTTTTCCGCCACCAATCCCGGTCCATGAGGAAGTGAAATTCCCTGGCCCCGCGGAGGACATCCCTAAGATCAATCATCATGAGTTTCAGGCTCCGTCGAAGGCGTGCCAGGGTAAGGAAGTGCGCCTGTTTAGGAAATCACCGGGCTCAGAATCGACAGGTAAAACTAAAAGGTTCAGTATATAAGCCACAACCCCATTGTCAAGGGAATTAATCTTTTGGCGTTTGTTCATTATAAGCTCAAGAAAACGTGTTTTTCAATAGTGATTTTCTTTCCGATTGATTATTTTTGTTGACACCGGCCCCATTCTCAAATATGTATCTAGGTAATATTTATAACTTTTTTTGTCACTTCCAAAGAGGTAATTTTTATCGGCCATGTGGAAGTTCAGAGAGCAGCTGCACTACTATGAGAGATTGAGGCGCTCCCTTTACGAGGTTCTCAGGGATGAACTGGAAAGGCGCCTCATGAAGATCT
>CAYUCJ010000238.1:0-5489 GCA_964443285.1 uncultured Desulfobacteraceae bacterium
TCAGACCCGCGTAGGAACCGATCATGATATTGGGGGGATCGCCGATCAGAGTGGCCGTACCCCCGATATTTGAGGCCATAACCAGGGGGATCAGCATATCAAGGGGATTCAGGTCAAGAGAGACACATATTTCGATTGCTACGCCCGTGAGCAGGAGCATGGTGGTCACATTGTCCAGAAAGGCTGATGTAATGGCAGTAAACACCATGAGATAGATAGTGAGGAGAAACACCTTGCCCTTGGCCATTTTGTATGCGAAATAAGCGCACCACTGGAAAACCCCTGTATGTTTGAGGACTCCGACGATGACCATCATACCCATCAGGAGAAAAATGACATTCATGTCAATGGCTGCTATGGCCCTTTGATAGGAGAAGATATGGTAGGCTGGATTAATGGTCCCGATGGTATAGGATATGGTCATCATCAGGGCCGCTCCGATCAAGGCGGCCACGGTTCGATGAAGAAGCTCAAAGGCGATCAGGACATAGGCAAGGATAAAGACCACGGTAGAGATCCAGAAGGCCGGGCCCAGGACCCTCCCCAGGACGATATCCTCGCTGATGTAAAAATGCTTATCCTTGGTGGCCAGTTCATTGCCTTTGAATGTCAGGGTTTTTCCCTGAAAACTGGCCTTGTAAACCTTTATTTTAATGGTGGCGGATTGAATTTGACCCTTTTCGACCTGGAACCGGGAGACATATTTGCCGTTATGGGCCGTTTCCAGATGGTCCATTGCTTTCCCGTCAACCGTGATTGAAACCTGTGCCTCAGCAACCGGTTCCTTGTGGTTATCCAAGACAAATCCGGAAATATTAAGGGTATCAGCCCCGGGGATAAGGGCTACCCTGTGTTTTCCTGCGGTCCTTTCACTGGCAAAAGCGGTTGAGACTAGAGAGACAATGCAGAGCAACAGTGCAATAATGAAAACGCTTTTCGACCTGGACATGGCTAAGAAAATCCTCCTGGATTCACAATTCCTTTCATTTGCTATGACAAACTCGGACCACCCATCAGGGATGGTTTGGAGGGTCAAAATGAATTGGCTTGGACTCTATAAAAGCTCGGTCAAGGTGTCAAGAAAAAGGTTGGGAAATTTTTCTCAATCCCGCATCTTTTCGAGGACACTGATAGAGGGCATTTTCCGAAGCGTTCCATGTGAAATTGACATCCACCATGGTCGTGTGTTAGTGATGAAATTGTTATGGAAGGCCAGACCTTTACCATCAAATCTCTCATGGTGCAGAACGCCGTCATGCTCTTTTCCCTGGGCATCGTGGTCTTTTTTCTTTTGCGCTCCTTCATGAAAGGCCGCCTGAAACACGTGGTGGTATTTACTGTGTGGGTGGGCATTGTGCTGTGGTTTTTCAACAGCCCCTTTTTCGGCTTCAGCCGGCTGACCGTCAGCCCGAAGGGGATTCAAGTCCAATACGGGATCCTTTCCTTCCGCAACACCACTTTGGGCCTCGAAACAAAGTGGGAAATTGAAACCAGGGCCTCGGGAATCATCAGGACCACAAAGCTTTATGACATTCGCGTGGGTGAACACCAGAGCATGAGGGTCAAGGGAAAACAGGGGCTCGAACTGCTCCAGAAGATCGGTCTTTCCATCGAGGGTGTGAAGAAAGCCTGGAAGAAAAGCGAATAGGCCACGCCGATTGGTAGCGGCCTATTTCTGATGTATTGGAAGTCCGTCCATGGATTTTTTGCCCAACGAAACCGGCTTGGGTTATTACGGTTTATCCGTTGGGATGGTTTTGAAGGGCTGATCACTCGATTCAGGGTCGCCCGCCCGGCAACCTTCTCTCATTCACGTGGAGATGCCGAACTTCGGCAGGATGTATACCTGGAGAAGGATCCAGCCTGCGATTATCAGCAAAAGTACCCAGAGATTCATTCTTTGACTCCTTTTTTCCGTCTGTTCTTTGAAGAAATACGACACACGGCCGTATTTTAGCCCGCTCAGGAAAAACCTCCACCGTGAGAGCAGTTGGAAGAACCCAGGCTGTGCCCGGCGCCCGATCCCGAAGAAACGGAGCTGAAGCACGACAGAAGCCTTTCCACGTCCCTTTCCTCACAGGTCGGGCACCCAATGTCCTTCTCGTCATCACCGGCAAAGCAGATTCTCTCAAAGATGTTGCCGCACTTGCGGCACTTGTATTCATATATGGGCATTTTTAACCTCCGGTTCGAACAGATATTTTCAAGAACTGATAAAAAGATAACCCTTCTTTAGCACTTTTCAAACAAAATTCCGAAATAATTTGCATATGCCTGTGCAATCCGCGCAACTTTGTTTACAATGCATTGGGCTGAACCGGCAAACGCGCGAACCCTTCATCCAAGAATACTTTTCGCCACAATGGCCTTTTCCATCTCCCGGGTTCCTTCGTAGATTTCAAGGATCTTGGCATCCCTGTAAAGACGCTGAACACGGTATTCATCAATATAACCATAACCTCCATGCATCTGGAGTGCTTCGTCAGCGCAGCGCACCGCCATTTGAGCCGAAAACCACTTGGCCATGGCGATGAGGGCGTGGTCGATTTTCCCATTGTCCACGGACCACGCCGCTTCATAATAGAGGTTCCGTGCAGCACGAATCCATGTGGCCATTTCCGCCAGTTTGAACTGGGTGACCTGAAAGGAAGCCAGCGGCGCACCGAATTGATGTCTCTTCTTGGTGTGCGCTACGGATTCATCCAGGGCGGCCCTTGCCAGACCCACGGCCTGGGCGGAGACGTGCAGCCTCGTGCGGTTGAAGAATGCCATGAGTTCCTTGAAGCCATTGCCCTCCTCGCCCACCAGGTTCTGCAAAGGGACCCGCACATCGCTGAAGCTCAGTTCGGCCGTGTCAGAAGCGCGGATGCCCATTTTCCCGCGGATTTTACTGGATCCAAACCCGGGGGTGTCCGAGGGTACCAGGATGAAGCTGTGTCGCTGATGCCGTGACGGGTTGTCGGGGTCTGTGAGGCAGAACACGATGACGTGGTCTGCCAGGTTGCCATTGGTTGCGAACATCTTGGCGCCGTTGATAATCCAGTGATCGCCTTCTCTTATGGCCGTTGTCGCGGCACTGGTCACGTCGGATCCGGCATCGGGCTCGGTGATGGCGGTGGAAATCAACCCCTCCCCTGAGACCAACCCGGGGAGGATGGACGCCTTCTGATCGTCCGACCCGAAAAGGAGGAGGAGTTCGGAACCGAACGTGCAGGAAATAATGGCCTGGGCGATCCCAGGGTCCACTGCCCAGAACTCTTCAGTGATCAGGCAATGCTCAAAGAACCCGTAACCCATACCATCATACTCTTCCGGAATGAAAACCCCGACGAAGCCCAGATCGCAGGCATTTCTCCAGATATCCTGGTCAAAGGTTTCTTCGCGATCAAATTCCTGCGCCCTGTCGGGGAATTCACCCAAAGCAAACTCTCGCGCCGCCTTGATGATATCTTTCTGTTCATTGTTCAGCAGAAAATCCATCTATTTTTCCTCTCGCCCGGGTCTTTACCTGGCCAGTTTAGCCTTCAAGGCCTCCACGATCCTGAAAAGGTCATCAACAATGCCAAAATCGGCCACCCGGAATATGGGGGCCTTCCTGTCCTTGTTAACCGCTATGACCGTCCCTGCACCGCTGATACCGGCTATATGCTGAAAAGCACCGCTGATGCCAAGGGCTAGGTAGACCTTGGGTCTCACGGACTTTCCGGAAGTCCCGACCTGGCGAAACTTGGGCAGCCAGTTCTTGTCCACGACGGGACGTGAACAGGAAAGGGTTGCTCCCATGAAATTTGCCAGCTCCTTGACGGCGGCGATATTCTCTTCATCTCCAACGCCCCTGCCGATGGAGACGAGCAATTCCGCCTGGGCAATATCCACTTCACCGGCACTCGTATCCACCAGCTCAAGGAATGTGCTTCTGGGTCTGGGAAGATCAGGGGGAATCGGTATTGGCAGGATTTCTCCTTGACACTCTCCTATGGAGTCGGGGACAACAAAAGCCCCCGGCCTCACCGTGAGGATATAGCCGTCCGAATCCTTGAAGGAGACCTTCGAAAAGATCTTTCCGCCGTACATCTGTCTGACTGCCAGGGGCCGACGGTTTTCCAGGAAGATATCCATGCAGTCCGTGGCCATGGGGTACCCGGTCTTGACGGAGAGGGCAGGGGCGTAGCCCATTCCCCACGAGGTGTGACCGATGAGTGTCATCAGGGGTTGGCGATCTTTTATCAATCTGAAGATAATTTCCTTGTAGGAGTCCGGGTTGAAGTTTTTAAGGCTGTCCTGTTCCAGAACCAGCACCTTGTCTGCCCGTCGGGCGAGTTCTTCCAGTGCGTTCTCATTGACGCCGCCGATGAGGAGAGCGACCACAGCGCATGAATTATTTCTGGAGAGTTGACCTGCCTTGAAGAGCATCTCATGGGTGATGTCTCTCACCACCCCCTGCCTGTGTTCAACAATGACCAGTATTTCTTCCATGTTACAGGCTCACCCCCTTTTCAGTCAGGATACGAATGATCGACTCGGCCACGAAGACGGGATCGCCTTCAATCATCTCGGCCCCCTCTGTTTCCGGGGGAAGGTAAAGCTCCTGGATCATGGTCCGGGGGGTCAGATCTTCCGACGAGAGCCCAAGTTCCGAGGCCTTGATGACCTCCAGGGGTTTTTTTCTGGCCTTTCTGATGCCCATGATGGAGACGTACCGGGGCTCATTTATTCCCGTCTGGATGGTCAGCAGCGCTGGAAGCTCTATGCCGGCTCTTTCTTCCATGCCCCCCTCGAGTTCTATTTGGAGTTCGACTTCTTTTTCATTGATATCCACACCCGTTACAACCGCCACATGGGCTATGTGAAGATGTTCAGCCAGCATGACGCCGACCATGCCGCGGTTATCATCGTTCGCCTGGACCCCCGTCAGCACAAGTTCAAACGGCAGGTCTTTGACGGCGGCCCAGAGAAGCCTTGAGACCACAAATCCGTCAACCGCAAGATCTCCGGGATCAATACGGATCGCCTTTGCAGCCCCCATGGCGAGGGCCCTTCTGAGGACCTCTTCGTCTTCTTCATCGCCGATGGTGACCGCCGTTACGGTGCCGCCGAATTTTTTCTGCAGCAAAACGGCCTCCTCAATGGCATAGTGATCCCAGTCATTGATGACATGGGCGAGCGATTCCTTCTTAATGCCTTTTCCGGTGCTGTCGATCTCCAGGTCCACTTCCTGGGTCAGGACCACCCGTTTCACACAAACCACGATATCCATACGTGTTATCTCCTATCCTCTTTCTTTAAACGAAGAAGGCGAAAGGCTCAGAGAAGAGTCTTGAACGTCTATTCTCCTGTGCCATAAACCTTTAGCCCTTTGCCTTGGCCTCATGCTAATATTGATACAAGAAGTTCCATGAGATCCACGACCCTTATGTCTTTTTCCAGGCCTCCAGACTTGATGGCATCCTCAAAATGGATAAAACAGAAAGGACAGGCCGTGACAATCA
>CAYUCJ010000239.1:0-5480 GCA_964443285.1 uncultured Desulfobacteraceae bacterium
TCTGGGTCGCCCTTGAATATGTGAGGGGCCATCTCCTCACGGGTCTGCCTTGGTGCCTCCTGGGCTACAGTCAGCTCAATCACCTCCACCTGATTCAGATTTCCAATATCACAGGCGTATATGGGCTTTCTTTTTTGATCGTCCTTTTCAACGGGATCCTCTACTCCCTCCTGTTCAGGCCGCAGGTCAAGGGCAAATCCCTCTTTGGTATGGAGATGGCCCTGGGGGCGATGCTGTTTTCCGCGTCCATTTTCTACGGGTTCTTTGGTACGGGGAGTGGGGACGAGGAAGTCAGGCGGTTTTCCCTCACGTGCGCCGTTATTCAACCCGATATTGACCAGTCCATCAAGTGGGACCCTTTGCATCAGAACGAAACAATGAACACGCTTGAGAGGTTGACCAAATCCACATTTCCTTCAAGGCCCCGGATGATCATATGGCCTGAAACGGCCCTCCCTTTCTATTACCAGAACCCCTCCGACCTTTCAAAAAGGGTGTCGGAGCTTTCGCGGCTCTCAAAGGCCGACCTGTTTTTCGGG
The DNA here is from genome assembly GCA_964443285.1 of uncultured Desulfobacteraceae bacterium. Taxonomy (GTDB): domain Bacteria; phylum Desulfobacterota; class DSM-4660; order Desulfatiglandales; family Desulfatiglandaceae; genus CAYUCJ01. The sequence goes on from CAYUCJ010000239.1 coordinate 540, forward strand.
AGCCCCGCATACCGGCCTGCGGCAAACAAATTCGTCTATTACAACCGCGCCTATCTCATCAACACGGAAGGTCGAACCACCTATTACGACAAAGTCCATCTCGTGCCGTTCGGCGAATATGTGCCTTTGAAAAGGTTTCTCTTTTTTGCAAAACGGTTGGTTGAAGGAGCAGGCGATTTCGAAGCCGGGAAAAGAGTATCGCCCTTGAGAACGGATGACCACCTCATCGGACCACTGATTTGTTTTGAGGCGATTTTCCCGGAACTGGCCCGCATCCAGACCGAGAAAGGGGCACAGGTCCTTGTCAACCTGACAAACGACGCCTGGTTTGGGTCCACAAGCGCCCCCTATCAACACCTGGCCATGGCCGCCTTCCGCGCGGCGGAAAACCACCGGCCAATGATCCGGGCTGCAAACACCGGATTCAGCGCCTTTATCAGCCCCCGCGGGGAAATCTTATCAAGGTCCGAGCTTTTCCGTGAAGGGACGCTGGTCAGGGAAATCAGGCTCGTCTCCAATGACCTGACTTTCTACACGCGGTTCGGAGATGTATTCGCCCTTTTCACGTGCGGGGTCTCCTTGTGGGTCCTTTGCTGGTTCATTTTTTCTGACAGGAAGCGCAAGAATTAAGGAATTAGTATTTTACCAATAAATTGGCTTTGACATTTGCCTGATTTCGATTTATCTGGGTAAGGATGGAAAAGATATCTTATCTCCCCACTTAGTCATTGTTCCCATGAGAGGCTTGGATGGCGTTCCTGAAAGTTACTGTAGAAAGTATTGACGGCTACTGTAACCAGCCCATGCTGGTTGGAGACTATATCACCATTGACGGTGGCAAATTGATCATTCCCGAGGGAAAACACATGTGTATGTGGGCTTTGCAGAGCATGATGCCTATTTTCCCTGTTTTGCAGAGGGTCGAAATAAAGGAAGGTGACTGGGCCACGAAGGTCAATCAGTTCTGTTGCCCCGATCCCAAGGGCTCGGTCCATTTTCGTATAGAAAGGATGGAGTCCCCATGATCATAGTGAAACCCCAGAACTGCTCGGGATGCGTCCGCTGCCAGGTGAACTGCTCTTTTTTCCATACAGGGAGTGTTGGACGAAGCAGGTCCCGGGTAAAAGTGGTCAAGATAGAGGAAATGGGCATTGACTATCCGGTTTTGTGCGGGCAGTGCAAAGAGCGCTTCTGCACCCGGTGTCCCGAATCGGCCATTGAGATAGGACCTTACGGCCAGGTCGTTGTCTCACCCACCCTGTGCGTCGCCTGTGGCACGTGCGAAACACTGTGCCCAATCGGTGCCATTGAACTTTTTCAAGAAATACCCTATGTGTGCGATCTTTGCGGCGGTGAGCCCAGATGTGTGAAGGAATGCAATATGGGGGCGATAGAATACGAACCCGGTTCCGGTGAAACCGTCAGTCTCGAACCATTAAAGGAAGGCGGCCGAGGGCGGAGCCCCGAGACAAAGCGCATTAAATATGCTCTTGAAATGACAAGAGACTTGCGAGAACAATGGAAGTCCAGTGTAGGGGGATAAAATGCTTCATGGATACGGTGGACACATTCTTCGGGTTGACCTGACCAGCGGAAAGATCATTCGAGAAAAAAGCGACCCTCAGTACATGATGAAGGCCATCGGCGGTCGGGGATTGAATTCCTTACGGCTTTATGATGAATTGCGTCGCGATATCGACCCCTTGTCACCGGAAAACATCCTCCTCATGGGCGTAGGGCCTTTGACAGGGTCGCTTCTCAGTTCATCGGCCTACATGACCATCTCAGGAAAATCCCCCATGACCGGGATCCTGGGTGATTCCGCAGCCGGAGGATTTTTCGGTCCTGAATTGAAGCAGGCAGGTTACGACCAGATTATCATTACCGGAAAGGCAGACAGGCCAACCTACCTTCTCATCGCAGATGACCATGTGGAGATCAAAGATGCTTCGCACCTGTGGGGTTCGGATATCTGGCGGACGACATCCGCCATCCGTCAGGAATTGACCGACAATGCCTTTCAGATAGCCGCTATCGGGCCGGCCGGTGAAAATCTGGTCAAATTTGCCACGGTCGCCTGCAACAATTCCAGGATGTGCGGACGAACGGGCATGGGGTGTCTGTTCGGATCGAAAAACCTCAAGGCGATCGCTGTCAGGGGCACCAAGCCGGTTTCCGTAGCCGACACGCTCACCTACCTGGACTTATGCAGGGAAGTGGACCGCCGGATACTGGCCCACCCGGAATGGAATGATCGTCATGCCCTCGGGTCTACCCTCCTCATGAAGGCACTTAACAAACTCGGCATCCTGCCTACCAATCACTTCCAAAAGGGCGTTTGTGAATATGTCGACAAGATCAGCGGGCAGTCACTGGCGGAAAGATTCAAGGTCAAGAACAAGAGCTGCTTCAATTGCAATATCCACTGCTCCCGCTATTATATTACTGGAGATACCGAAGCGGAGGGCCCGGAATTTGAAACCCTGTGCAGCTACTCCTCACGCATCGGTGTCGATGATCTCCAATTCACCTTAAAGATGGCCTCCTATCTCAATCGTATGGGAATAGATGCACTCAGCAGTGGTGAAACCATCGGCTGGGCCATGGAATGTTTCCAGCGCGGGCTCTTGAACAAAGACGACGTGGACGGTCTGGATTTCACTTGGGGCAATCAAGAGACCATAGAAGAAATCCTCGGGCTGATGGTGCAACGAAAAGGGGTGGGTGATGCATTTGCCGAAGGGACCCGGTCACTGGCGGCCAGGTTCGGCCGGGGGAGCGAGAAATATGCCCTTCATGTGAAAGGCCTGGATGTCATATGCGGAGACCCCAGGGGAATCAAGGCCTTCGGCCTCACCTACGCCATTGCCTCCCGTGGGGCGGATCATCTCAGGGCCGAGCCCTTCTTTGAGTTGACCGAACGCTATGACGAAGCGGAAAAGCGGTGGGGAATCCGCGATATCGCTAATCGACTCTCCAATAACGGGAAGGCGATCCTTGTAGAACATACCGAACGGCAGGCGCTTCTGACCGATTGCATGACCATGTGCAAGAATATCGGACTCTCCATGGACATCCTGGATTTCGATCTGGCCGCCAGCCTGCTGAAGGCCGGAACCGGACTGAATTTCACCTCGGAAAGGGTGGAAAAGAGTCTTAAGGGAATCATCGATGCCGACCGGAAAATGAACATCGACTTCGGAATCGATGCATCCATGGACACACTGCCTCATCGTTTCACACACGAACCCCTTGAAGAAGGGCCTTCAAAGGGCCAAGTCGTACCCATCAAGGAGATGGTCAAGGAATACTACCGGCTACGCGACTGGGATGAAGAGGGAAGACCCGCGTGATCAGCCGGCGGCATTGATGAAGACGGAGGATTTTCATACCAATAACCATTTTTGTCGAGGAGGGAAAAGATGAAAAAGTCGTTGACCTTACTTTTTTCCGTGATCGTGGTCGTTCTGTTTTCCTTTGGGACGGCCTTTTGCATGGATGTGTCCAAAGGCATCCATGTAGGGGACGCCGGTGCCTTCACCGGGGATGCCGCCGCACCCTGTATGGAGATTTTCAATTCCGCACAGATTGCTGTGGATGAGTGGAATGCAAAGGGCGGTATTCATGGCGTAAAGATCAAACATATCAGAGGAGACGATGCCATGGACCCGGCACAGGGTGTCAACGTGGCCTATAAATTTGCCGCCGACAAGTTAATGTACGGCGTGATCGGCCCACCCATGAGCCACATAGCTCAGGCCACCCTCAAAATATACGGCAATGCGAATCTTGCTTGCATTACCACCGCTGCCTCCAAACCCGATTTGACGGAACAGGGCTACACACACTTTTTCAGAGTGAACGCCAGGAACGACGCACATGGATGGAACTGCGCCCTGTTCATGAAGAGATACCTCAAGGCCAAGAAGGTTGCCATTCTCAATGAAAAAGTGGCCTATTGTGAAAATATGGCAACCGAAACCTTAAAGGGGCTGAAAAAGCTAGGTATAACTGACATCATGCAGGACACCATTGTCGGAGGTTCAAAGGATTTTTCTGCAGTTCTCACCAAAGTAAAAGCCTTTAATCCGGATGTGCTGTTTTTCATTGCCACCGCCGCTCCCGATCAGGCCATAGGCGTTCGGCAGATGAAAGAGCTTGGTATCCATGCAATCTTTTTCGGGACCGAAGGCGCCAGAGACAAGAAAGACTTTATAGCCGCATCCGAAGGGGCAGCAGAAGGGGCTTACGTCTACCATTTCTCCCCGGACATATTCTCAATCCCGGAGGCCCAAGGATACGTGAAAAAATACGAGAAAGAATACGGTACGCTGAGCGGATTCGGACCACCAGCTTACGAGGCCATGAACATTCTGCTGACAGCCATTGACAAGGCGGCCCGGGACGGACAAATCACCAGAAAGGAAGTGATCAAATATCTTCACCGGACAAAGAACTACAGGGGAATTCTCGGTTTTCCCATAACATTCGATAAAAAGGGCGATCTTGAGGGCGGAGCCACATACTTTTTCAAGGTTGTAGGAAATGATTTCAAACAGATTGCCGTCATGACGGGAAAGTAGGGAACCTATGACTCTTATTGTCGATGGAAACTTAAAGAGCCCTGAGGACCGGACTTTTTAGGTTTCCGTCATCATTTGAGCAAAGGCCTTGACTCATTCCTTGTCAAGGCCTTTGCTTCTTCAAACCGGTAGGCTTTGGAAAAGCAAGAAGCGGATCTCATCATGGAAGCATATCTTCAGCAACTCCCTCAGCAGCTTGTGAATGGTCTCACCCTTGGCAGCGTATACGCGCTTATCGCTATCGGTTACACCATGGTGTATGGTATCCTCTTCATGCTCAATTTTGCCCACGGTGAAATCTATATGATCGGCGGCTTTGCCGGATGGTGGGTCCTTCACCTCCTGAGCGTCAACTACC
>CAYUCJ010000240.1:0-3640 GCA_964443285.1 uncultured Desulfobacteraceae bacterium
CATAGGCTGCCGCGTGCGGCATAAAACAGCTTTTTACGAAGTCATCAATGGCTGGGTGGATGAAACATGTGAACCCCCATCGTTTGGAAGAAGGTCAAAAAAGCCGACGGAGGTTCACGGTAGAAAGAACCCGATTAGAGCCCTCCCCAATGGGAAAATTAACAGGGCCAGCGAAAAAAAGCAATGTCCTTGTCCCCGATCACCACCAACGCATCATCCGGTTCGTTGCCTTCGCTCGTTCCTCCTTGCAGCGTATGGTTTGATACGTCCCAGTCGTCGCTCCTCCCTCCAACAGCAGTGGGATCTACAATGCGGCTCTCTCAAAGTCCGGGATCTTCGACTTGCTGGTGCTCAGGAATTTTCCCAGACACCCGGTATGGCTTCTCCGCATTGGGGACACCGGCGGTTCAAGATCGTGTATTCCTGCACCTGAAAACCGAATCGGTCGATGAGCGTTTTCCCGCAACTGGGGCAGAATGTATTTTCACCTTTGTCGCCGGGAAGGTTGCCGGGGTAGACGTATTTCAGCCCGGCCTCGTAACCCAGTTCGCAGGCCCTGTGAATGGTTTCGGCAGGGGTAGCCTGCAGATCCGAAAGGCGATAGGTGGGATGGAACCGGCTGATGTGCCATGGGATATCCGGGTTGAGATCGGCCAGAAATCGGGCAAGAGACTTCAGTTCTCCGGGAGAATCATTCAGGCCGGGAATGATCAGGGTGGTTACTTCAAGCCATACCCCCAGTTCCACCAGGGTGGCGAGATTCTTGAGCACCGGTTCAAGTCTTGCCCCGCATTGCTCCTTGTAGAACCGATCGCTGTATGCCTTGAGATCAATGTTGGCGCCATGGAGGTCGGGGTGGATCTCTCTGAGAGAATCCTCACTCATATAACCGTTTGAAACGAAGATATTCTTCAACCCTTCGCCTGCGGCCAATTTTGCGGTATCCAGGGCAAGCTCGAAGAAAATGGTAGGCTCGGTGTAGGTAAAGGATATGGAGGCCGCGTGCTCATGAACGGCCTTCTGCACAATCTCTCGAGGGGTCATTTTTTCGCCATAGATGCGGTGATGATCCGATGGCATCTGTGATATGTCGGCGTTTTGGCAGAAAAGGCAACTGAAGTTGCACCCCACAGTGGCAATGGAGTAGGAACGGGTCCCCGGGAGGAAATGAAACAGGGGTTTCTTTTCTATGGGATCGATGTGGGCCGCTATCACCTTGTCGTAAACGAGAGTGAAGAGCTTCCCCGACTGATTTTCCCTAACGCCGCAAATGCCCCTTGCCCCTTCTTTGATCAGACACCGGTGATTACAGAGGAAACATCGAACCCGATCCTGACCCAGGTTTTCATAAAGATAACCCTCTTTCATCCTGGTTTCCTCCATTGATGCGTTTGAGGTCTTGAAACGCTTTAACGCCGATCGCCCCGCGGCTTGCCTCTTTCAGCCGCATTTTGAGAGGCAGGTTCCGGGTCTTTGTCGTATAGACAAGGGTAGCTGAGAAGCAGAGGCAGGAGGCGAAAGGAAGACGCCTGTCCAACCAGGATCCGCTGCTATCATGGGCCTGAGCGGGCGGTCTTGAAAAATAAGGAGGGGCACATTGCCAGGAAAGCGGAACCGGACCGTAAGCCGTTCTAAAGATGGCCATGATTTGCCAGAGGTTAAAAAAATGGGCATATTGGAAGAGGGGATTGCCGAAGTAGCCCTTGATTTTCCTTAAGACACCGTCGCAGGAGAGGGGGTTCATGATACCCACGAATACCTTTTTGCTCGCAACCCTTCCGGCCTCCCTCAGGGCCGGGAGGGGGTCATCGAGAAACTCAAGGGTATGTATGAGCACGGCGAAATCAAACGTGTTGTCTTCAAATGGAAGGTCCTCGGCCTTCCCTATCTTGAGCGTACACCGCCCGCCCAGACGTTCCCGGGCCCTGCGGATCATGCTGGACGATGCGTCTATACCGGTGATATCGAGGCCGAGCCTGTTGAGGACCAGCAGGTGATTGCCCGAGCCACAACCGATGTCCAGGGCGCGATCACCCGGACAGGGATCGAGAAAAGAGGGAAAGAGGGCTTCCAGGGTCCGGTCAAATGACTGGCCCTGTCGGGACTGGTACCAGGAGTCATAGGCACTGGCGCTCTTTCTGTCAAAAATGAGTGTCATATTCCCACGATGTTGTACTTTGAAATGAGTCGCGACAGATACGTTCTCTGTATGCCCATGACCTTTGCTGCCTTACTCCTGTTGCCCCCGGTATCCTTCAGGTTCAACGTCACAAATTCCTTCTTGAAATCGTCCAGGGCCTCCTTCAGGCTGAGCCCTACTTCCATCCCGGAAGAGCTGGTTTTCCCGCCCGAGATGGGAAGGTCCAGGGGAAGAATTTCCTGACCGTTTCCCATGACAACGGCCCTTTCCATGGCGTTGCGAAGTTCTCTGACATTGCCCGGCCAATCATACCCCACCATCTTTTCCAGGGCTTGGTCCGATATCTTCAGGGGATGGGCCCCCCTTTCCTGGCCGAATTCCTCCAGGAAATAGTTGACCAGGAGAGGAATATCTTTTCTTCTTTCCCGGAGGGGCGGAATAGTGATTCGAACCACATTGAGGCGGTAGTAGAGGTCCTCGCGAAAACGGCCTTCAGCCACTTCCTTGGCAATATCCCTGTTGGTGGCAGAAATTACCCGCACGTCCACGGAAATGGATTTGTTGCCTCCAACCCTGTAAAACAGGCCTTCCTGGAGCACACGGAGCATTTTTGCCTGCATTCCCGGTGTCATTTCACCGATTTCGTCGAGGAAGATCGTTCCCGAGTCCGCAAGTTCAAATTTGCCTATTTTCCGGGTCAAGGCCCCTGTGAAGGATCCTTTCTCGTAGCCGAAAAGCTCCGCCTCGAGGAGGGTTTCCGGAAGTGCGGCACAGTTGAGGATGATCATGGGTTTATCTTTTCTGGGGCCGGCCCGGTGTATGAGACGGGCAAGAAGTTCCTTGCCGGTTCCGCTCTCTCCCACCAGAAGGGTGGTGGTCTTGGAGTTGGCCACCTTGAAGGCATCGGAAATGACTTTCTGAAGGACGGGACTTTCCCCGATGATCTGGTATTTGGTTTCCAGCTCTTCCCTCAGGTCTTTGTTTTCTTTCTTGTACCGGTCAAATTCCCTGGCATTGCTGATGGCGAGGGATGCGAGCTGGGCAAAGACGGTCAGCGTATTCATGTCTTCTTCCCGAAGAGGACTCCCATCCTCCTTGTCGATGATTTCAACGACCCCGATGACCTCGCCATTCATTTTCATGGGCACGCAGGCTATGGATTGGGTTTCGAAGCCGGTGGAATCGCTGATTCTTTTGTACCACCTGGGGTCTTTCCGCACATCCGGAATGAGCAGGGGTTCGCCCTTCTGAGCCACATAGCCGGCGATTCCCTGCCCCAGATCAATTTCGTATTTGCGAACCTCTTCCTTTTTTTCTCCGGTTGCCACTTTGAAGTAAAGTTTCCGTGAACGGGGATCCAGCAGGAGGAGAGAACTGGCCTTTGCCTTCATCATACGTGTGGCGCTGTCGATAATAAGCTCCAGGAGGTGGTCCAGATCCAGGACGGAAGAGACCCAGTTGGAAATCTCTCTCAACCGCTCGACAGACGTAAAGGAATTG
>CAYUCJ010000240.1:3740-5468 GCA_964443285.1 uncultured Desulfobacteraceae bacterium
GGAAGAGACCCAGTTGGAAATCTCTCTCAACCGCTCGACAGACGTAAAGGAATTGTTGTTTTGGGCGTTCATGGATACATCCTATTCTTTTTTTTTGGGGCTGCGTTGTGGTGGAGGCAGGAGTCAGTTGCCATGGTCCAGAGAGGCGGTTTAGAGATTCTCCTGACTGCACGAACGCAGGGGCCAGGGACCATACCTGATCATAACTGTATATTTTTTTGAAACATTAGCAAAAAAATATGGGAATGTATATATAAATTTGATTACTGTCTCTGAGCCGGCTTCCGGGTGGCATCCATGTGCTCAGGGGTTTGTGAAAGCAGGGCCAACTGGGAGGACACGTAATCCAGGTGGTTCTGAAGGTGCGAACGGCCGATGATATCGTCAAGTTCCATGAGTTTGTCGCAACGGAGTCAACCGACATCCGGCTGGATTTCAATATCGGTATCTTCCATAATCGTTTTGAGTCTTGTGGCATCGCCTGTGATCCGACCAATGACATTGACCGCGCTGGCAGGTATGATCTTTCCTTCCCTGCTGACGGGCGTAGGACCAAAAAAGATACAGAACGCCCGACCCGTCGGCCAATAACCAAGATCGCCCAGTTGGACCTCTTCCACGGCGTTCGCCTCGAGTGCTGATTCCACCGGTATGGTGAAATAGATTTCGTCCCCCCAGGTATTAAAACCGCTGCGCAGGGGGAGCGTTTCGGCGATTTTTCTTGCCGTGGTTGTGTCATTCAGAACGGCATCAAGCACCAATTCGCCGATCCTTATCTTGATTTTCATAAGGTGCTCCTCAGGATCCATCAGTGAACTGGCAGAATCAATTCGATTTCGACTGAATCAGATTATGGACATTCTGTCAAGTTCATTTCCCCTGATGCACCATCGAAGCATCATCTCCCCACCAAGCGGGATCTCAGGAGCCGCGTTGCCTTCGATCGCCCTCCTTGCGACGTATTGTTCATACGACTCAGTCGTCGCTCCTCAGCGCCCCGCTCAAAATCCGGGATCTTCGACTTGCATCTAACACCTTGATGGTGATCAGGAGTATCGCCAAGTCCCCCGTCAAAGTGCATAGTGCGCAAATTGGTCGGTGAATTTGGGTTATCCGTGTCTCGCAGGCAAGGGCTTTTGGCATGAGAATTGCTCAAATGTATCTGTGGACGGGTGCAGGCCGATTTCAAGGAAGAAATGGCCATCTGTTTGACGTGAAGGGCCAATATTTTGGCGTGTTCGAAGCTTAAGTTCCATTGAAATGCAGACCGCAAAGGGTTGAGGTCCGGGCTTTTTGCGGTTTGAACAGATAGATATTTGGAAGTGGCCAATGAGCAAAACCAGGCAGCAAGAAGAAAGCATCAACACGAACGCGTGGATCACCACCTATACCGACCTCATGACTTTGCTCCTCACTTTTTTTGTACTCCTCATATCCATTTCCACCATCGACACGGAAAGAAAACGTGAAGCCCTCAATTCCCTTATCGGCGCCTTTGGGTTTAAGCCCGGTGCTCAGTCTGTCCTGGGAAAAGAAAAGGGAATGAACATTACCCTTGGATCCGCCCCCATGGTCAAGGAAGAGGTGGATCTGGCGCGTTTACAGAATATTGCATTCAAGAACGGCCTGGATGCAGATGTCCGAGTCACCAGACAGAATGTAAAGATTGTCATTTTCCTGGAGAACAGGGTCCTTTTTAACCAGAACTCTTTCGTTATCAAAGGTGAA
>CAYUCJ010000241.1:0-5466 GCA_964443285.1 uncultured Desulfobacteraceae bacterium
TGTTCTCCTGGATACGAACCTCCATCTGGGGAGGAAATTTCTCAAGAAACCAACCGTAATTGCAGAGTTGAAACCCCTCCTCTTTTTCCAGATGATCAAAGAGCCAGCCGAGGGACATATCCCCAAACTTGAAATGATGTCCGTATGACTCTCCGTCCGTGGCCACGTTCACCAGACAAGCCCCTTCCCTTTCGTTGCCGATGCTTTTTTCAATAAGGCCCAGAAAGCTATCCCCGGAAGAAAGGATTTTCTCATAGGCGACCGCTTTCGAAAGTCCACCATCGTAGAAGAAAACATCCATCTGGAGGGATGACCCGGGCTCAGGAAAAACGCGGTATGGACGGGTGGTGTCCATCTTGCCCGGTGGGACCTCTACCCACTCTTTTTCCCCCGGGGCGAGGGGGCGTACTCCCGTCGCCTGCGTTGGGGCCAGGACTGTAAAACGAATACCTTCTTCGGCCATAAGGGCCAGCGTCTCCAGGTCGACTGCCGTCTCCGCGAGCCACATGCCCTCCGGACGGCGGCCGAATCGGTATTCAAAATCCGCCACCCCCCACCGGATCTGAGTCCGTTTATCCCTGTTGGAGGCAAGGGGCATGATGATGTGGTTGTAAACCTGTGCCATCCCATTGCCGTGCCCCTGAAATTTCGTGCAACTGGTCCGATCCGCAGAGAGGATCTGTTGGTAGATCCAGGGATGGGTTTTTTCAAGCCAGGAAAGGAGGGTCGGCCCGAAATCGAAATTCATGAATGCATAGTTGTTGATGAGTTTCAGGATACGCCCCTTCGCGTCTGCAAGGCGAGCCCTGCTGTTGGGTCCATAGCATTCCCGTGTCACCCGCTCGTTCCAGTCATGATAGGGAAAAGCCGAGGCCTGAGATTCTATAGCTCCCAGCCAGGGGTTTTCTCTGGGCGGTTGATAAAAATGGCCATGAATGCAAAGATAGTTATTCTTCATCGTTTCCAGATTCCTTTATTTTTCCTCCAATGTTCGATAAAGCGGCAACGCTTGTCAACAGAAGAATTATGGAACCGTAAAAAGTCCGTCCGTGGATTTTTTACTGGCCCATCCATGGGAACGATGATGCCTTCCAACGAAGTTGTTTTATTCGCCGGAGCTAAGGAGGGGGCCTGAGGGTCTTTTTCGGACCCTTTCTCATAGTGCACTTGGCACCCTACTCCGACATGGGCGGCTATTTGGGGTTTACTGCTCATGAACCCCACGCGAATCTACTGCATAGCGCTAAACCCCAGATAGGCGGCCATCCCCTCAGGAAGGTTTAGAAAGGGTCTGAAAAAGATTGTCAGGACTCCTCCTCTTCATTGCTCATAGACTGCCGCTTGCGGCATACGTTAGCTTTTTACAAAGCCATCAAGAATATGAACCGTGAAATAGTTGTCAAATTTAGGATCACCCTGATCCACTACTTGATTTCCCATGGATTTCTGGTAATATCAGGGCGTCTTTTGATACGGGGAACAGGTGGAAATGGACAGGGATGAGTGGCAAAAGAAGGGACAGGGACACAGGGAAAGGCTGCGCCGTAAATTCGAGGAAGGGGGACTTGAGCGTTTTTCCGATGAGGAGGTGGTGGAATTTCTCCTCACCCTGGGAACCCCCCGAAAAGATGTGAAGATCGCGGCGAGAGAGGCCGTCAGGTCTTTTGGAAGCCTCTCCGGTGTCTTGGGAGCCCCTGCGAAAGACCTGAGGCGGATCAAGGGAATCGGCCCCAAGAATGCACTCTACCTGGGCCTGGTCCACCAGACCGCCAACCGCTACCTGCGCGACCGAACGCGAGGCAAGTCCTTTTTCACTTCTTCCCAGGCGGTTTTTGATTACCTCTTCCACGACATGCGGGATCTTAAACGGGAAGTCTTCAAGGTCCTTTTTCTTGACCGCAAGAACCAGCTCATAAAAGATGAGAACATCTTCCTGGGCAGCCTGACCGGGAGTGCCGTTTACCCCAGGGAGATCATGACCCGTGCCCTGGAACTCCGGGCTGCCGGTCTGGTCTTTGTTCACAACCATCCTTCCGGCGATCCGGCGCCTTCGGCAGAAGACCACAGGCTGACCAGGGATCTCATCTGGGGGGCGAGGCTCCTTCACATCCAGGTCCTGGACCACATCATTATCGGCAACAACCGTTATTACAGCTTTGCAGACGAGGGTCTTGTCAAACGCTTCACCATGGCGTGTGATGAACGGCTTTCCTCTACCATTACCCCTTGACACTCCCGTCAAAATCAGGAAATATTAGCCTGCTCTTATCCTTTCATAACCCATGCGAGAGTGGCGGAACTGGTAGACGCGCTGGACTTAGGATCCAGTACCGATAGGTGTGGGGGTTCAACTCCCCCCTCTCGCACCACCTCTCATTTCTTCAACGAAACCAGAGCTTCGCGCATTCCTTCAGAACCCGTCCGGTGTCCATCCCGACCCCCTGGCATATTTATTGCTTTATTTGAAGTTGTTCCAATAATTTTCAAGGTTTAACGGGATATCTCTTAAAAGAGTCATTTGAGGCAGCAGCTAATGGGGGAGGCAATAAAAGGCGTCGGCACGGGAAAGACTATGTCAATTATCAAGACGTCCAGCGACAATTTTTTGGCATCTCCTCTGGAATCTTTTCACTGTGGGCCATTCTCCGCCACACCTTTCCTCCATTCGCTACGTCGCTGGAAGCAAACGGTAAGTCAAAAAACCTTTAATTGGTTTTGAAAAGCGAGAATACTCATGAAGATCAACACTAAAATCATGATCATGGTCACCTTCTCACTGCTCATGAGTTCACTTGTGGTGGGGGCAATGGCCCTCTGGCAATTGAATAGCAACAGTGCCGTTTCCATTTCTCAGATCAAGAAACTTGGTGAGGCCAGTATCAAGGAACTCAGGAATCAAAGGACCAGGGAAATCGCTACTTACCGTGAGGACACCATAAAGGCAAAAAAAGCCCTCATGCGCTCGGTGGTCGAAACAGCCTACAGCTTTCTTGAGAAGGCCAACCAGGACACGAAAGCGATGTTGGAAGAAAGCCTGACAGAAGAAGTCAAAAACGCTATTCTGGCCGAAAACCAGGAAAGCATATCAGTCTTCGTAGGAAAGCTTCGATATGGCGTTGACAACAAGGACCACTTCTGGATCAACGATATGCAGCCGCGGATGATCATGAACCCCTACCAACTCAAACTGAACGGCGAGGATCTTTCCGGCATCAAAGATCCTAAAGGCAAGAAGCTCTTCATGGAGATGGTGAAGGTGTGTGGTACCAAAGGAGAGGGCTTTGTGGATTATTTCTGGCCGGAGAACGGTACAGGAAAAGCTTTTCCGAAAATCTCATTTGTGAAACTTTTCAAACCATGGGGCTGGGTAATCGGGACTGGCAGTTATCTCCATGACGTGGAGGCGGCGGTGAAAGTGCGTCAGGCGGCCCTCGATACAAGAATCAAGTCCATACAGGACAAAATTACAAAGCTCGTCGATGAAAAGACAGCCCTTGCCACAGACAGGATCAACCAGGTAATCCGATGGGTTGCCCCCCTTTCCCTGGTCACGATCCTTCTCGCTCTTCTATTTTCTCACCGTTTCACGCGCCGCAACATAATACGGCCCGTCCATGACATTGTAGAAGAGTTGAACGAAGGAGCCAACCAGGTGGCAACTGGGTCGCGTCAGGTCTCCTCCGGGAGCCAGTCCCTGGCTGAAGGGGCTTCGGAACAAGCAGCATCCATTGAAGAGACCTCTTCCTCGCTGGAGGAAATGGCAAAAATGACCCGAAAAAACGCCAGAAACGCCTCGCACGCGGACAGCCTAATGAAAGAGGCCAACCGGGTGGTTGGCGATGCAAATCAGGCCATGAGCCAACTCACAGGTTCCATGGAGGAAATCTCAAAGGCAAACGAAGAAACCCAGAAAATCATCAAGACCATAGATGAAATAGCCTTTCAAACCAATCTCCTTGCCCTGAATGCCGCAGTGGAAGCGGCCAGGGCAGGCGAAGCCGGTGCCGGGTTCGCCGTGGTAGCCGATGAAGTCCGGAACCTTGCCATGCGTACGACCGAGGCCGCCCGGAATACGGCAGAACTCATCGAGGGCACGATTCTGAAAATCAAAGATGGTTCTGCGCTCATGGGGAAAACCAACGAAGCCTTCACCGAGGTTTCCGGAAACACTTCAAAAGTCGGGGAACTGGTGGCTGAAATTGCCGCTGCGTCCCAGGAACAGCAAAAAGGCATCGAACATCTGAACGAAGCCGTTGGCCTGCTGGATCACGTCGTTCAGAGAAACGCGGCCAGCGCCGAAGAGTCTGCATCAGCGTCAGAAGAAATGAACGCCCAGGCGGAGAATATGAAGGGCATTGTCCAACAGCTTGTGTCGCTGGCGGGAGGCAGGCGAAATGGGGGAGGACAGCACGCCCTTATCGAAAATATGGGGCATGCATCGCCACGGCAAAAGCCCACCCACACCCCTTTGGTCCAGGGTCAGATGAAACCCGTATCAAGGCCTCACAATGATTGGGTCGATCCCAGACAGGTCATTCCCATGGAAGACGATTTTGAAGATTTCTGAAATTTTTCCTATCTCTATTTCGTGCCGGCGACATGGCTCATGTATTTGAGACGCCACTCCTTAGGGCTCATATATTGATCTCCCAATACCCACATGCCTACCTTGCCAGCCTTGGCCTCCCTTTCAGCATCAAGGTAAGGAGCGATATCTAACCCTTTCGGAAGATTATCCCTCTGGACTTCCGCCAGCCCTTTCTTCACCATCTCCAGGTTGATGTTTCGCCCATCAAGGCGAATAACACCGATAATGTTATCGTGGGGAAAGGGGGCCACGCCATACCCCTTCACCTCAACAGAACGATTGAGAATCTCTCCCGCCAAGAAATCCATGGCTTGTTTTCCAAAGGGCTGTCCCCGCTTGTGCACTTCGTCAGCCACTTCGGGGGCGTCAATGCCCACAAGCATAATGTAAATAACGATCTGACCGGATTCCGCCTTCACGGTGTCGCCATCATAGACCCGCGTAATTGTGAAACGATCTCCTGCAAGGGCCACCGTAAAAGATGTGCACAGAACAGTCAATACTGCTATCAGGATACCTATCGACCTTTTCATCAGTTGTACCTCTTGTCTCGATGTCTGGAATTTCAAGTTCCAAAGAAGTATATAACAAACACGCGGTGATCCCCAAGGAAAAAGGACGGAAGAAAAAGAAGCCATTAAAATTCTCCAAAGAAAAACATTGACACCAATCTTGATGGGATCGTAAAAAGTCCATCCATGGGCAGGCTAATGACTTCCAATGAAGTCGCTTTTTCATCCCGGTCCAAGGAAGCGGATCTGACGATCTTTTTCATGTGCTTTCTCATAGTGCACTTGGCAACTCACTTCTGCATGGGCGACTGTTTGGGGTTCACGCCTCCCAAACCCTGCGCGCTTTTGTGGTGTAACGCTGAACTC
>CAYUCJ010000242.1:0-5464 GCA_964443285.1 uncultured Desulfobacteraceae bacterium
GATCTTCATGTGAATGAGTGCACCGTGCCAGCTGGAAACGATGAAACGGGCCGTTTCCCGCACATCAAAGTTTTTCGAGACCTTTCCGGCAACCTGAGCTTCGGCAAGCGTCTTTGCATAGCCCTCCACCATTTCATCAATTGCGCCATTGAGGGCATCGCGAAAGGCAGGGCTCAGGTCGGCCATCTCCTGGGAAAGGTTCCCGATGGGACATCCCCTTGAATACCCTTCGGCCTTGAAATAGTCCATAAAGGTATCGAGGAGTTTTGCTATCCTTTTCAGGGGTGAAAGGGAATCATCGCCCAGAATCTCCGAGGCCAAGGATGAAAAATACTTCCCGAAACCGGCGATCACTTGAAGCCCGAAGTCTTCCTTGCTCTTGAAATAGTTGTAAAAGGACCCCTTGGGGACGTGGGCCGCGGACAGTATTTCCTGAATCCCGGTATGATTGAAACCCTTTTGATGGATGATGTCGGCCCCCACCTCGAGGATTCTTTCTCTCGTATTCTTGTTCAGTTGCATAGCCATGACCCGAACCAGCGTTTCTTCAATGAAGAGTCCATAAATCGAAAACAGTCTCATTTCTTTTCGGATGAAGATGTCAAAGATTAAGATTATATTAGACCGGTCGTCTGGAGAAATCAAGCTGTTTTTCTCCCGGCACCATGGCCGGTGGCCTCTGATGAAGTGGTGCGAAGTCCAATGGGATTTGGGATGAAGATGGTTGACAGAAAGGAATTGTAAACGTATAGTGCTGAAGCTACAATGTGATTATCCTGTAGTTATTTTGTAACTTCTTATGCTCATGATTTTAATGAATTGGCGCGAGAAAGCCGTTCTCGATCTTTTAGATTATAAGGAGAAAACCTTGCCCGAATTTCGAATCGAAGATATCTCATCCGGGTTTGCTGCAAAGGTACAGAAGGAGCCTGGAGCCGAGGTCATTCGCTCATGCTATGCATGTGGCACCTGCACTGCCGGGTGTCCCGTAAGGCGTGTCAATGTGAAATTCAACCCCAGAAAGATCATACGGATGGTCCTTCTGGGAATGCAAGATGAGGTTCTGGAGGGAGAGGAGATCTGGCTTTGTTCAAGCTGTTACACCTGCCAGGAAAGGTGCCCCCAGGGGATAAGAATCACGGATACGATCGTTGCCCTCAGAAACCTTGCCGCGAAGGAAGGGCACGCCCCTTCGGGTATCTTAATGCAGGCCAGATTGATCAAGGGACAGGGAAGGCTCTACGCTCTCGATGAATTTGATGAGAAAAAACGAAAAAAAGTGGGGCTTCCGAGTCTGCTGTCCCAGGTGGAAGGGGCCATCAAGCTTGTGGAAGAACGGGAATGAAATACGCACTTTTTCTTGGTTGCACCATACCTGCAAGATCACGAAATTACGAGATGTCCGCGAGAGTGGTGGCCCGGAGACTGGGTCTTGACCTGCTTGACATCCCCAATTTTTCCTGTTGCGGATTCCCCCTCAAATCATCGGATGGCAAAAAGGCCGGCCTGCTGGCGGCTCGAAACCTGGCCCTTGCCGAAGCAGAGGGCGTTTCCATCTGCACCCTGTGCAGTGCCTGTGCATCCATGCTGGCTGAAGAGGCCCATCTTTTGGGACGGGACAGGACCTTGCTGGGGGAGACAAACACGGAACTCGAGAAGGTCGGCCTTTCCTACGGAGGAAGCGTAAAGGTCAAACACTTTGCCAGGGTCCTGCTGGATGACGTGGGACTGGCTCCCATCAGGGAGGCGGTGAGCGTGGATTTGAAGGGGCTGGCCGTGGCCACCCACTACGGCTGCCACTACCTGAAGCCCTCCGAGATCTACGACAAAGCGGAAGATCCTGAAAATCCGTCATCACTTGAGGAAATCCTGGCAGCCGTGGGTGCCAAATCCGTGCCTTACGATCGGAAGAAGGACTGTTGCGGCGGCGGTGTCCTGGTGGCCCATGAGCAGACGGCCCTTGAAATGAGCAAACAGAAACTGGACCGTGTGAAGAAGGCAGGTGCCCGTGCCATGAACGTGGTCTGTCCTTTTTGCAGCGTCATGTACGATGACAACCAGAAGAGTATTGAAGGCCGGTTTGATGTGAGCTATGAAATGCCGGTCCTTTTCCTTCCCCAGATCATGGGATTGGCCATGGGTTTCGACCGCAAGGAACTGGGGCTCAACATGAATGTCGTCAAGACAAAGAAACTCACGGAAGAGATTATCGGTGAAGAATAGAGAAAAAGTCCTGATTGTGGGGGCGGGAATCGCGGGCCTTGTCGCGGCGCTGGAACTTGCCAGGGAGGGTTTCCCATCACTGCTTGTGGAGCAGAGTGAACAGGTGGGAGGACGGGCTGCAACCTATACCTGCAAGGCCGTGAACGGCTGTTGTCAGAAGTGCGGGGCATGCCTGGTGACCGATGCCATTAAAGAAGTGCGGGAAACCCCAGGGATTGAAATATCCCTCCGGACCTCAGTAGCGGGACTCCAGAGGAGCGAGGGCTGTTTCCAGGGCCGCTTCAAAAAGGGAGAAGGGGAGATGTCCGGCCGATTTTCCGCCGTCATGCTCTGCCACGGGTTCGAACCCTTTGATCCGGTGAAGAAGTCCAATCTGAATTACGACCGGATTTCGAACCTGATAACCGGCCTGGAACTCGAAGAGATGCTGAAGAAAAAGGGGGAACCGGTCAGACCCTCTGACGGGGAATGTCCCCGTGATCTGGCATTCGTACAGTGTGTGGGCAGTCGGAATCCTTCCCTGGGGCGGCCCTACTGTTCCCAGGTGTGCTGCGGGTATGCCTTGCGCATGGCCAGGCAGATCAAGGCCAATCACCCGGCGACGCGCATTACCTTTTTTTACATGGACATCCAGACCTTCGGGCGGGATTTCCCGACGATTTTTTTTGAACTCAGGGACGACATCTACTGGATCAGGGAAATTCCGGGGGATTTTTTTCAGGCTGAAGGAGATCGTGTGGGTGTTGTTGTGGAGGATGAGGGAGAAGTAGAGGAATTGACCTTTGATCTCATGGTCCTTTCCATCGGGATGGGACCGTCAGAAAGTGAGGGTCCATTTGAAGAGTGGCTGGACCTCCGCAGGGGCCCGGAGGGATTTCTGACTTCCCCCGGTGAGGGCGGTGTCTTTATTGCAGGGAGTGCAGGTGGGCCGATGACCATTGCTGATGTCATTTCCAATACAAAGGCGACGGTGAGTCAACTGACGGGTTACCTGGAGGAACAGGTATGAAAGGTATTCCCTCTCAAAAATGCGTCGTGGTCCTGGGCGACGGGGAAACCGCCTGTCATTTGAGCGAACGACTGGTAAAGGAAGTCTTTCCTGTCCTCCTGGTTCTTGCCGAGACAAGACATAAGGTGAGGATTCCGGAAGGGGTTGAGTGTCTCAGAGGGGCAAGGGTCATTTCCATGACAGGTCAGGTCGGTGACTTCACCCTTACCCTTGATCTGCAAGATCAAAGGATTGAACGATCCATCGGCTTCGCGGTGATCGCCTATGAATCCGTCCGCGAACCCGTGTACGATATCCTGGGCGACCCGGGTCATGAACGTGTCTGGTCTCTTTCCAGGGCGGAAGAGGCCATGGAAAAGGCAGGCCCGCCCCCCGGCGTGAAGCGGATCATCTTCCTGGACAGGCTGGATGGTCTGAACACGACGGCAGGGAGCGAGCGGCTCCTGACACTGATCGCACGGCTCCAGGAAGCGCACGGCATTGCCTGCTGTCTTGTGACCTGCCAGGTCAAGGTGGCATCCAGGGGGCTTGAAATACTCTACGGTCGTGTAAGAGATGGGGGATGCTTCGTCGGAAGGACCGATCTGCTGGCTTTGGGCCTGGGATCCGGAGAGGTGAAGGTTCGATTTGAAGATGCAGTCCTCGATGAGGACCTGAGCACGTCGGCGGATCTGCTGGTGGTGGGAGAATCGGAACTGCCGGGCCCAGAGCTTCATCGGCTCGGCATCGTATTGGGCCTGGAAACGGGCCCCGGAGGTTACCTCCAGGCGGATAACCTCCTGAGATCAACCTGCTTCACCAACCGGCGGGGGGTCTTTGTGGTCAATGGAAGCGCTTACGGGATGAACTCGTGGGAAACTGCGCAAAGCATCTCCGGGGTGGTAGGGGAGCTTTCAGGTCTTTCCAAATGGATCGTTGACCAGGGTCCGACCGAGCAGATCTTATATGACAGGGACCTTTGCGCCACGTGCCTGACCTGCTTCCGGGTCTGCCCGCACGGTGCCATCCACTTTACCGACAAACCCCACTTCCTCCACCTGGCCTGCCAGAGATGCGGAATCTGCACGAGCCTCTGTCCCGGGGAGGCCATCGAACTCTCTGGTGCGGAAAAATCTCATTATAACAGCCTGATTTCTCAGAAAAAGAGGAGGAGAAAAGGCCCTCCCCGTATTATGGGATTCGTGTGTCAGAGATCCGCCGATCTGATTTGCCTGCAAGGTGATGAAAAGGAGAGTATTCTGGGCAGCGTGGACTGGGTGGAAGTCCCCTGCGCCGGCACCTTGAGGACCCAGTACCTTCTGGAACCCCTTGGAAGGCGAGATGGGGTGGATGGTGTGGTGGTGGTTTCGTGTCACAGGGACAACTGCCGTTCCGGTGATGGGACCCTGAGGGCCGTCGATAGGGTGAAAGGGGTCAGGAACCTTTTGAAGACCCTGGAGATGGATGAAAGCGTGGTGGCTCACATCCCCCTTGCCCCCAATGAAGGAAGCCGCCTCAGGCGGGAAATCGTGCTTTTTCGCGAGGAATTGAGTCGGAAGGGCCCCCGTGCGGCATGAAATTTGCCCTGGTATTCCAAAGTAAGCAGGCCGGGATTTGGATGAAAAGAAAAAGACATCTATTTGCGTTGACAATGGCAGATAGCGATGATAACTTTTTTAAAAAAATTATCCTGAGGAGGACATGTTATGTCTGTAAATAGATTGCAGAATTACATCAATGGAGAATGGGTGGATTCCAAGACCGACGAATTTGTGAAGATCATCAACCCCGCCCGGGGGGAACTGCTGTGTGAATCTCCCATGTCCACCAAGGCCGAGCTGGATGCGGCTGTTCAGGCATCACAGGAGGCCTTTCCGGACTGGCGAAATACACCGGCCGTGGCCAGGGCCCGATATCTCCATCGGTTGATCGAGGTGATGGAAGAGAACTTCAATGAACTCAGTATCGTTCAGACAAGAGAGCACGGGAAGACCATCGACGAGTCGCGAGGGGAGACCAGGCGAGGTATCGAGATGGTGGAAGTGGCCTCAGGCATCCCCACCACCATGCAGGGCTTCAACCTGGAAGACATCGCCCACGGGATCGATGAATATGCCATCTACCAGCCTCTGGGTGTCTTTTCCTGTATCGCCCCGTTCAATTTTCCGTTCATGGTTCCCCTGTGGTTCCTGCCCTTCGCCATTGCCTGCGGCAATACCTTCGTGGTGAAACCCTCACCCAGGACGCCCATGA
>CAYUCJ010000243.1:0-5460 GCA_964443285.1 uncultured Desulfobacteraceae bacterium
GTGCTGACCTGCTGGTATTGAGCCGTAGCGAAATACCCGTCAGTGTCCAGACCGTGGTTCTGCAAGAGACGGTTGTGATTTACAGCTTGCCATGGCTTACGGTATAGATGGCGACCCTCTCGGTCTTACCTCTAAGTCGAATTTCACCCTGATGTTCGATTTTGAATTCCTCTGAGCTCGAAATTTCAGCCTTCATCTTTCCTGAAATGACAAGCATATGTCCGTAATCTTTTGAAAGTTCAAGTAGACGAGCGGCAGTGTTGAGCGGATCACCGTGATAGGCGATTTCCCGTTTAATATCACTGACCTCCGTTGCTGTTACAGCACCTACGTCGATTCCTCCTCGGAATATTGGTACGACCCCGAACTTTTTTTCGTACAATGCTTTTCTGCTCTGTAGTTTCTCTGTAAAATTAAAGAAGGCTCTCAAGGATCTTGATGGGGAATCGGGGTCTTGATTTGGCCACGTGAGGACGACCTCATCGCCTACAAACTGATAAATTTGAGCCCGGTAAGTGAGTACGACATCATTTAGGTCATTGAAGCACTGGCGCAGTAAACGGCTGTATTTTTCGGGACCAAGTTGCTCGGCGATGGTGGTAGAAGCCTTAAGGTCCAAAAAAAGAAAGATCCGGTCTTCCACACGGGGGCGCCGATAGTAGCCGGTAATAAGTGCAGAGAGATTCCCTGGACCAACCTTTCTTCTCACCTCCATGACAAAATTGATGACCAGGATACAGGTTGTGAGCCATATGGACGATGATATCAAAAATCGGGGAGTCACCGAACCGATAATCGAATCCAATTCAGCTGGCGAGAAAAGGAACAGGCGAAATGCCAACAGCACACAAGCACACGCAAACGCCAAACTCACGAGGTAAAGAAGACTTTTAAAGAGAATGATGCAACCGAAAGGAAGTCTTCTCACTCGTTGGCCATCACTCCAGGTATTCACGACTGCAAGGAGCAAGCCGAAGCTCAAACTGAGAATTAGGGCTTCCCAATGAACCCCGGGGCCTGTCACATAATCTTTAAAAGCATTTTCTGCAAGATAGTCCGAGATGCCCCATGCTGTCACAACATAATACAAGTAGATGGACATAGTAAACAAAACCAGGATTATTATGCTATCCCGCAGAACTATTCCTTTTTTTGTTTTCATGATCACCGTGCGTGCAATCCGAAATATAGACCCTGATGTGACACCGCGCAGTTAAAGCAGCCTGACCGGAGTCATTGACCATGTTCGGTGCATGAACTCCGCGATGAGTTTCTTCCCTAAAGGCGTGCCGGTGTAGGTCTGGAGATCAGTCCCAATATCGATTGGGGCCGTATCGTGAGGCGTCGCCAGCAACTGGTTGACCATCTCGACAACTCCCGTCAGCTCACTGTCGGTTACGAGTCTCCCCAGCCTGATCTCAGCCAGACGGTTGCCGACTCGCCGATGCTGCCGATGTGCCGGTATGACGATTATCCCTCGTGCCTTATTTTCCAGCGCCTGATAAACGGTGCCGATTCCACCGTGACAGATCACAATTGTCTGTTTGCTCGACGCGATCACCTTGTCTCCCGGCAAGAAATCCCGGACATAGAATCCGGGCCGCTCGTAAGATTTCATCTCCTGAGCGTCGATCACCCCGCCGGTGGTCATCACGACCTGGAATTGCGAAGCCCGCAACCGCTCCGCGATTGTCTCCATATGTTCACGATTACCGGAGCTCCCCATCGTCACATAGACGAGCGGCTTGTTAGCGTCGATCACAACGGTCGGATCGAGCGGCTTGTCCGCTCCTTTCCATGTGACCGGTCCCATGTAGACGAAACTTCGCGGCAGTCCCCTGATGGGAAACAGCGACGGCAAGTCCGGGAGAACATTGAGATCTGCGATGAAAAACACGCGCAGCGACTTATCCTCAGGGGCATTCATCCGTTTCGCCACTGCGTTGAACCGGCCTAGCATCTGGCCGGCCCGCTCGATTCGCTCGCGCTCCTGTTCTTCGGTCAACTCGTCCGACAAGCGGAACTGCGGATGATTGCAAGCGTCGAATATTGTCACGTGCGGTATGCGCCGCGCCCGGATCGGAATTCTTGCCGCCATCGGCATCGAACTCACCACGCCGTCCGGTTTGAATTCATCCATCACCGCACCGTAGGTGGCTGCGAATAGTTCGACCTTTTCCTCAGTATCGAACACCGACTCTCCCCGCGCGAACTTTTCGTAATCGACCACCGGCAAATCAACCAACCGCGTGTCGATCTGCAATTCCTCCGCCAACGACAGGTACTGACGCGATATCGCGATTCTCACGTCAAACTCTCTCGCCAGTTCTTTAGCAAGCACCAGTGTTCTGGTTACGTGGGCGAACCCCAGCGTCGGCAAGAACAGTATTCGTTTCTTGATACCGCCAATAGGATTTTCAAATTCCACGAGTGTTCTCTGTAGGACCTTGGCGCACTAATGGCCGCGGATCGGCCGCAAGCGTGCGGGCAAGCTTGCTTGCCTGCATGCGCCGCCGGCTGGATTCGCTGGTGTACGCCCGGCATGTCGTAGATCCCGCCGCCGGGGGCCGTGAACTAATGGGGTGGAAGTCCCCCGTATGTGAATCCGGTTAATTTGTTGGACATATTAATCAAAGTACAAGCCGAAGGCAAGTCGAAGATCCCGGACTTTGAGCGGGGGCATCTTCCCACCGGGGAAACAAAGGTCCAGGCACATCCGGAAGGCTATCGCCGGATGAGAGCGACCATCATGATGGAAAGGGCGATGATGGCAATGACGGCGGCCTTGGGAAAGGGTTTGATAAGAAACCTGCCGGCGAGGTAGGCACAGACACCGGAAGACAGAGCAACGGCTCCGAATTTGATCCCGCTGTGGATTGCAGGGAAAGAGAAAAGTATCAGCTGGAAAGCGATGACAAATGGGTAATGAGAGAGGTAGATGTCGTAGGAATGGGATGCCAGGGCCGCGTCAAAGAATGTGGGCCGGTCCCAATACCTTTTTGCAAGGGAAAGGGCCGTGGCCAGTGTGCTAATGCAGAGAAAATTGAGGAACAGGAAGTAGAGCGGCCCGCCCAATACGTCCCTGAGCTGTTCCGGGCCGTTCAACATGATGTCCCGGCTATAAAGAAAGAGGACGAGAAAAACCGCGAAGGCGATTGTCCACGTCATGCCGTGTCCCGGAAACAGACCCCGTTCGATCCACCTGTTCCGGAAGCTCAGGACACCCAGACCGAAATAGATGATAAAGAAAAACAGACGGGACGGCCGAAACTGAATTACATTGCCAAGGGTGAAGAGCGGCTCCGGATTGGAAAGACCGGGGGTCAGGAAAAACATGGCGCCGACCGCGATAAAGGATAAGAACGTCGTTAACAATCCGACCGCCGCGAGGATCTTCAAACTTCCTGAAATGGAAGAGGACACGGGCGCCATGGCCTGAGCATCCTGGTCAAACCATGCCCTTTTCCACATGTAAAGGAGACAGAAAATCAGAAAGAAGAGGATCAGCAGAGACAGAAACCACATATACCTCTGATAGAACTGATTTCGCATCATGAGCTCATTCATGGAAGGAATGATCCGGACATCCAAAGACAAACCGCTTTTCATGACCTCCAGCCACAGATCCCAGTAATTTTCAGTCAGTTTCAAGCCGTTCCGTGCATAATGATACACAAGGGGCAGCGCCGGGCACACAGTCAGGATGCAGACCAGCCAGGGGATGCCCAGTCGTTTGAATTTTCCTTTGACAAAGGACGCAGGCCCCTTTCTTCGAAGGGCCTGCAGGGCAAAATATCCGGCAATATAGAAAAGAAAGGGCATGGTGAAGGCATCCAGAAACGCGGTAAGCCAGCCTGCAACAAGACTGAATTCCGATTCTGAAACGGGCCACCAGCTAAGGTGACTGTAAGCATTGCCTGCATGCTGAAGGACAACGCAGAGAACCAGGGTGTAACGCAGGTTATCCATGAAAATAAGCCGGTGATCCATTGAAACCTCCTTGGGCGATTGCGTTTACCACCGAAATCCGCTTGACATCGTATGGCTATATTCTTCCTATTTGCCAGATAATGTCAAGCAAAAAATTGGCAAAAATTTGCTCTGGGTACGCTGAACCGAGGAGGCTTGCTTTCCAAAATGAGATTGGATAGATAAAACAACTTGTTGGGTGGACTGCTCACGGATTTGTGCGACAAAAAAATGTGGAGAATTTCTTGACTATTGCCAGATACATGGAGTAGAGTCTCCGAAAAACGTGAGAGAGAAAAGGAAATGGAGAAGAAGAAAATCAGTCCGCGAGTGGAGGATCAGACCCGGGACTATCTGTCAAAGCACTTCAGCACCATCAACGCCGGGGCTGAGTATGTGCTGGACGGATTCCCCATGCTGTACAACCGGGCGCTGCACGAAATAAAGGGGCGGTTTACTGAGGATGAGCTGTCTTTCCTTGTGGAGGCATTCAAAGATACCAAACTTGGTGCACAGCTGGCAGGGCAGCAGTTGAGGATCTATTGTGATGATGCCATGACGTTCAAAAAACTGGATGAGAAGTGGCATCTAGAAAGAGGCGGCCTATTACAGAAGATCCGGGAGATGCCCTCATTTCAGACCGCCTGTCTCGAGATCTGGGCGAGGAGGCACTGGTTGCGAAAATGGAGCAAGGGGGAAAAGGCCATGAGAGACTATGTGTCCGTTCTGCTATAGGTCGGGGGCTGTTTTTTGTGTGTGAGCGAGAGGTCCAATCTACTCTTGACCCTTAGTCAATTCAGACCTCATAGCTTCAATGTTTTTTAATCGCCTGTTTTTTATCGAGTCAGGTTTATCAGACTGATAATGCTTCTTATCGTGCTTCAAGGGTCAAGAGTAGATTTGACTCCCTTTCCAAAGAAATAAATATACTGTCCCCGGAATACTTTGCAGACGCCTCGTTTTCTAATTTTCAATAGCGCTCACCCACGACCTTAAAATTCTGAGAAAATAAGTCTAACTCTGCTCTCTCCTTTTTAGTCAAAATAATTTCCTGAGTCGCCCAATTTAAATTCAAATATTTCGAGCGGCGTGTCCCCGGTATCGTTGCGATATCATCACCTTTTGCAAGCACCCATGCCAATGCCACTTGTGAAGGTGTAGCGTCTTTTTCAGTCGCGATTTCTTTGACTTTTTCGACAAGTTTTTGGTTATTTGCAATAGCTTCTTCACTAAAACGAGGGTTGCTTAATCGCCAGTCACCTTGTTTAAGATCATCGCGCTGCTTGATAGTGCCGGTCAAAAATCCGCGGCCAAGCGGGCTGTAGGCGACAAAGCCAATTCCAAGTTCACGCGCTTTTGGCAAAATACTTTCTTCAACGTCTCGCGACCAGAGTGAAAGCTCAGTTTGCAGCGCGGAAATTGGGTGGGTATGGTGTGCTTTTTCCAGGTCTTCGGCACTGGCTTCTGATAGGCCGATGTAGCGAATTTTAC
>CAYUCJ010000244.1:0-5414 GCA_964443285.1 uncultured Desulfobacteraceae bacterium
CGCGCGGCATCGAGATTCCATTCCCGCACAGAACGATTTATATGGGTGAACCCAAGCTAGGCCCTGCACCCTCTCTGACCGTCCAATTACAACAAGACAAGGGTTCACCCGTTTAGTCCGATAAGCACCGGGATAGTTCGTTTTGCAGGACTTCTCAGTTTCGGTATGAAGAGCAGGTGAACGGGATGATCCTGAAGCGGTGTCATTTCGGCCCTGGAATCCCGCCGCAGGCGGGAGAAGGGGTGAAATCCGTAGCGACCGTAGCTTCTGGAAGATGGTGTTTGCCTGGGCTTCCCGGGAGCCACGACTTCGTTGGAAGTGCACGGACGGACCTCTTAAGATTCCATCAAGTTATGGCAAAATTCAAATTCAGGAGGGCAGTTACCATGCTCAGGTTCATCGGGGCACACAGAAAAAAGGCCGGGCTGTCCCCGGGGACCCTGGTCCATGTGGGAGAGAAAAAGGCGGATCATGTGAGAATACGGGTCATCGACTACGACCAGGAGAACCTTGAAGAGAGGGAACTGCAGTCCATTGACGAATGTATGCCATACAGGGATAAACCCACCGTGACCTGGATCAATATCGACGGGCTTCATGACGTGGATGTGATCGAGAAGATCGGCAAAACCTTCAACCTGCACCCCCTGGTGCTGGAGGACATCGTGAATACCGACCAGCGCCCGAAAATGGAAGATTATGAGAACTATATCTTCATCATTTCCAAGATGCTGTCCTATGACGGCAAAGAGGATCGACTGAACATCGAGCAGTTCAGCCTCCTGCTCCTTCCGAGCGTCATCATTTCTTTTCAAGAGAAACCGGGGGACGTTTTCAACCCCGTCCGGGAAAGGATGAGGAAGGGAAAAGGGCGGATCCGTAAAATGGGGATGGACTACCTGATGTATGCTCTGCTGGATGCGGTCGTGGACAACTATTTTATCGTACTCGAAAATATCGGGGAACGGATTGAAGACCTGGAAGAGGAACTGATTGCCAGCCCGGGCCCAGAGACCCTTCAGGCCATTCACCACCTGAAAAGAGAATTGATCTTTCTGCGAAAATCGGTGTGGCCCTTGAGGGAGGCCATCAGTGGACTGGAAAGGGACGAACTGGATCTGATCCAGGAAAAGACGACGGTCTATCTGAGGGATGTCTATGACCATACCATTCAGGTCATCGATACCATCGAGACCTACCGGGACATGGTCTCGGGAGTGCTGGACGTGTACCTTTCAAGTATCAGCAACAAG
This sequence comes from uncultured Desulfobacteraceae bacterium, assembly GCA_964443285.1. Lineage (GTDB taxonomy): Bacteria > Desulfobacterota > DSM-4660 > Desulfatiglandales > Desulfatiglandaceae > CAYUCJ01. The sequence continues at coordinate 1,254 of CAYUCJ010000244.1, forward strand.
ATGAACGAGGTCATGAAAGTCCTGACCATCATCGCGACCATATTCATGCCCATGACCTTTATTGCAGGCATTTACGGGATGAACTTCAAACACATGCCTGAACTTGACACAAACTGGGGATATCCTGCCGTTTGGCTTGTCATCATTGTCATCGGGGTGGTCATGCTGGTGTATTTCAGGAAGAAAAAGTGGCTGTGAGTGAGAATGAACCTCCCCCCCTCCCTGCCGGCTAGGGGGTTTTTTTGTAAACCAAAACCATCTTCCAGCCGTCATGTGAGTCAAAAACCTCTTAACAAAGGATGGCCGGATGAAAAGAATGGGTGTTGTCTTGGGAATCGGGATGGTTGCGTTGCTTTCTGTTTTCTGTAATGCCGCGATGGCGGGAACAGTGGCAAAGCGACAGATCCAGCAGCAGAAAAGGATTTATCAGGGTGTGAGGTGCGGCGAGTTGAGCTGGGGGGAAACGAGGAGGCTCGAAAGAGAGCAGATCCGTGTGCAGCGAAACAAGCGAAGGGATTGGAAGGACGCTGAACTGACACCCGGTGAGCGCGTACATCTTGAAAGGATGCAGGACCGCGCGAGCCACCGGATCTTCCGCTTGAAGCACAATGACGTGACAAGGTAAAGAAAACTGGGAGACAGGTGCCCGGTCCACTGGTATGATAAACGCATGGAGCTGAACAGGGAACAAGCTCGTGCAGCTGATGAAGATCCGGGCACCGACTCCCGGAATACAGTTTTTGTCAGGAGGGCCGTCCAGGGGGACAGGACTGCATTCGATAGGCTGATATCGATCTTTCACGAGCCCATTTTTCGCATGGTCTATGTCCGGACACGGTCCAGGGTGGACGCGGAAGACCTGACCCAGGATGTATTCATCCAGGCCTTCAAGTCCATCAGGAGATTGAGAAAAGTGGATCGGTTTCGTTCCTGGCTCTATTCAATCGCTGTAAACCGTGTTCGGGATTACCACAGGAAAAAGCGGCTAAGTACCTTTTTTGTGATATCCAGCGGAGAGGAGATCCCAGGAACCGAGAGTAAGGATGCATTTGATGACCCGGAGCCTCTCAAAGAGGTGATGAGGAAGGATTTCTGGGGACATCTGGAAGGGTTTTTCGGAAAGCTCTCCCATCTCGAAAAAGAAGTCTTTACGATGCGATTCTTAGACCAGTTGACCCTGAGGGAAATTGCCGAATCCCTGGGAAAGGGGGAAAGCACGGTCAAGACGCATCTCTACCGGGCTTTGAAGAAATTCAGGAAGGAAAAAGGGATGCTCAAACTGGTGGGTGGTGAAATTCAATGAAGACCGATTCGGTAAAACATCTGCATGAGGATCAGCTGGCCCTGGCGATGGTGGATGTGGGGGTACTACCCCCAGTGGTGCGGGAACACCTGAGCCTATGTCCGGACTGCCAGGGAAAGAGGCGTGCCTTTGAACTGGAAATGGAAGCACTCGGAAGCATGGCCCATCGGTTGGTGCCTCGTCCCCGAAGACGCGTGAGGATTCCGGAGATGAAGAAACCGGTTTTCGGGTGGTTTTCCGGATACCTCTCTTGGGGCATGGCCTCGGCTGCGTGTTCGTTATTGGTGGTCTTCTTCCTTGGATGGAGCGTCTTCTTCAAGGTTTTACCCGAAAGGCGGTTGGCGGGTCTGGAGAAAGAGATTCAAAGGGACGGGCAGTTGATGGCCGAAATCAACGACCTTGTGGAAAACCCCCTGCCTGCGACCTACCGTGCGATTTCGGGAGAGGACTATACACGGGTGGATGACGATCTCATGGATTTTATCGTCCCCCGGGTGGAGGAAGACGGAAGCAGTCCTTCTCCAGCTGGATGAACGTTACCAAACGGCCGGGGCTCAGGAAAGAAGAGAATAGGAAAGGGGATGAATACAGAATGATGAAAAAATTGCTCATAGGAATTCTGGTCCTGGCCTGGGTGGTCCTACCTCTGCTGGTTTCTGCTCAGGGAAGAGCCGCAGGGAGATGGTGGCGCCTCCCCGGGGTCTCAAAAGAGCTTCACCTCAGGCAGGACGAAAAAGATGATCTGGATAATCTCTTCACGGAAAGCCGACGGAAATTGATCATGCTGAAAAGTCAGGTTGAACGGGCGCAATTCGACCTGGATACCTTACTCGATAAAGGGACCATCAATGATGATGCCGTGAGGACCCAATACGGCAGGCTGGAAAGGGCCCGGGAAAATCTTTCCAAGGAACGCTTCCGTTTCTTGCTGGAAGTCAGGAGAATCCTCGGTCCGGAGCGATTTGACGGCTTGAAGAGGATGTATGGCAGCTTTCAGGCGAAAAAAAGAAGGAATTCCCTGGGACGTTCCAGTCGAGAGTAATATGACTTCCCAGAACGACCCGGCCGAAGCCGAAACTTTTCGGTTCCGCGATCTCCATCCACTGGTGTCCCTGGGAACAGCCAGTGACCGCTATGCAGGGTGGATGGGACAGATCTATTCAAAAGAAAACTACGGCAGCCGCATCAAGAGACGCACCAAGAGGGTGGGAGGAAAGAGCTTTGTGGAAGAGGTCCTGCCGGTGGACAGTGTTAAGGAGTATTTTCAGCACTTTAGCACCCTGGAACTGGATTTCACATTTTACAATCCTCTTCTTGGAGAGGACGGCACACCTACCGGCAGTTTCCACGCACTCCGAACCTACAGGGACCATCTGAAGAAAGAAGATCGCCTGTTACTCAAGGCCTCCCAGCTCTTTTTCGCTCGGAAGATACGCAAGGGCAATGCCTTCCTTGAAAACGAGCATTATCTGAACGCCCAGAGCTTCGTGGAGAGGTTCTATGAGCCCGTCCGGGAACTCCTGAACCCCTGGCTGGACGGAATCATTTTCGAGCAGGAATATCAGAGAAAGGATGAGCGGGTCGCCGTAAAGGAGCAGGCTGATTCCCTGGATGGATTTTTCAGCTCGCTGCCTCGGGACAATCGGTTTCACGTAGAATTGAGGACCCAGGGCTATCTCCATGAGCCCGTGCTCGCGGTGCTGGAAAAGCACGGGGTCGGGCAGGTGTTCTCCCACTGGACCTGGCTGCCCTCCCTCCAGAGCCAGTTCGCCGCCGGTAAAAGAAAATTCCTGAACGGAGGAGGGAGTGCTGTTATTCGTCTCATGACGCCCCGAGGCGTTCGATATGAAGATGCGTACGCAAGGGCCCATCCCTTTGACAAACTGGTAGAGGGCATGATGAGCCGGGAGATGATCGGGCATACCGTGGAGATCATGCGGGAGGCCGCGAACCAGGGCGTCCGGATTCACGTCATCATAAACAACCGCTCCGGGGGAAACGCCCCCCTTATCGCCGAAGAAGTGGCAAAAGCATTCCTCAAAACGGGATGAAATCGGTCGGGGCAAGACCACATCATTTCACTCGCCACAAACCAGCCGGTTCAATGCGCCTAAATTTGTGCCCCGGACTTGAACATGGGATTTGGGTTTGACAATCCGGGCGCGCTGGGCTATGAATGTCATTCAGACCGCAAGCAATCTCTACCCCGATTTAGAGAAAGCATCTTTATCCAAATAAAGATTTCCCTGTTGTTTAAACGCAAGCCTTGATACTCGTCGTTTCTGCTGGCCGGTATTGGGAAAAAGACACAAGGCCCCTTCGCATGGATATCCTGCTGCAAGTGATTGTAACCGGTATAGCCGTGGGTGGTGTTTACGGTCTCATTGCCCTGGGCTATGTGCTTATCTACAAGGCCACCAGCATCCTGAACCTCGCCACCGGTTCTTTCATGACCCTGGGGGCCTTTGTTTGTTTGACCATCCTGACCGGTTCCGGGGCACCTTTCTGGGTCGCCTTCCTCGGGACCCTTACCTTTGCTTTTCTCCTGGGCATCGCCATTGAAAGGGTCATACTCAGACAACTCATCGGTGAACCCATCATCTCCGTTATCATGGTGACGATCGGACTGGCCTTTGTCCTGCAAGGGCTCACCCATCTCATCTGGTCCCCTGACTATCGCTCTTTCCCGGAAATATTCCCACCGGAACCCCTGGATCTTCATTTTGCCATTGTCCCCTCGGGATTGCTCTGGGGATTTGTTTTTGCCATTATCGGGTCCATTGTCTTCATAGTGATCTTTAAATTCACCCGGACGGGGGTGGCCATGCGGGCGACGGCCAACGACCAGCAGGCCGCCC
>CAYUCJ010000245.1:0-5373 GCA_964443285.1 uncultured Desulfobacteraceae bacterium
TATGAAGGCCCCAGGGCTTCGGGTATGCCCGAGATGTTCAGGGCCACCGAGGTCCTTTACAATGACCCGGATCTACGGATATCGGTGGCGCTCCTAACCGATGGGCGCTTTTCAGGGGCCACTCGCGGTCCGGCCGTCGGACATGTGACACCGGAAGCGGCTGTGGGTGGTCCCCTGGCGTTGGTAAAGCAGGGGGATCTGATTTCCATTGACATTCCAGATGAATCTCTCAATATGGTCGGATTCAGGGGAAAACGCATGGATCCTGATGAAATCGGTCAGGAGCTGAGAAAGCGTGCTCTCAATTGGAAAGGGTTTGAACCGAGGCCCGGCGGGGTGCTGGGTCTCTTTACCCGAGAGGCAGCCTCGGTCAATGAAGGCGCCTCCATGATCAAAATCAGCCGGCCCGGCATTCTCTCTTAGCAGAGAAATCACCATCTGAAAATATCATGAGGTGTAAAGCCACCCTCTGCTGCGGTTTGGTGAAAGGAACGATTATTGGACGCAATGATCTTCGATTTCGACGGTGTTGTCGTTGACAGTGAGCCCATCCACCTCACGGCCTTCCAGCAGGTATTACGCAATGCTCAGATGGAACTGACCCGCGAGGACTATTATAATAAATACCTGGGCTTCGACGACCACGATTGTATCGAAACCGTCATGCAGGATCAGGGGCGGGCGGTGTCGCAAGAGCGGATCAGCGCAATGATCGCTGAAAAGACCGTGCTCGTGCAACAATTCATGCGAGAGTCGGTCCGGCCCCTCGAGGGAGCGGTGGAACTCCTTCGGGCCGCATATGAAGCCGGAGTGCCCCTGGCCGTTTGTTCCGGTGCGCTGCGGGCGGAAATCGAATTGGCTTGCGACTCAGTCGGGGTTCGGGATTTCTTCAGGATTATCGTTTCAGCCGAGGATGTTGCCCATGGCAAGCCGGACCCTCAGGGATACCATCTTGCACTCGCCCGATTACAGCGGGTGACCGATCTTGCACTCGAGCCGGGGCGATGCCTTGTGGTAGAAGATTCCCCGGCCGGGATCGACGCTGCCCGCGCGGCGGAAATGAACGTTCTTGCCGTGACCAGCTCTTACCCTGCCGAGTCACTCATCCGTGCCGACCGCATCGTCGATTCGCTCTCCGAGGTGACGATTCCACAACTCGTGGCATTGGTTCGAACACTCTCCATATGAGGAGGCTGACATGACTTACCCGGACCGAAACAATCCATACGGTTTTGATGAATTTCTGGCGTGGCGAAACCAGGTGGACTATTACGCAGACGACCCCTTTATCCAGGCCGTGGTGAAAACCTACGTCGGAGATGATTGGGAACAGGTGGACCAGGCGGCCAGGGAAATTTCGTCCAGGGTTTCTTTCAGGTGGAGGGACATGGCCGATGCCGTATCCAGGCCTGAAAACAGACCCTATGTGACCCATTTCGACGGGCACAACCACCGCATAGATCGGATTGAACGGCCCATGGAAACCCGCATCATGGAAAAGGAAGTCTTTTCAGAGGGGCTTTTTTCAAACAGCACCTCTCCCTGGGAAAAGCTCCTGAAGATGTTCCTCATCTACCAGAACGGTGAAGCCTGTATCGCCTGCCCGGTCACCTGTACGGAAGGTCTGGTGGCGGTTCTGGAAAAATTCGCCGACACACCGGAACTTCACGCAATATTGCTTCACTGCAAAGAAGGGATCGGCGGTGAATTCGCCATCGGCGCCCAGTACCTTTCGGAGATCCAAGGCGGGTCCGATGTACCCTCGAATGTCCTGGAGGCGGTGAAGGAAGGCGAAGCCTGGCGCTTGTACGGCACGAAATTCTTCTGCTCCGCAACCCACGCCGATTATGCGGTGGTTACGGCAAAGCCTGCCGGTTCGGAGGAGGTAGCCCTGTTCGTGGTTCCATCCTGGCTGTCGGGGAATAAGGAAAAAGAGGTTCGGAACGGGTTCACCATTGACCGGATCAAATGGAAAATGGGAACCAGTGAACTGACCACGGCTGAACTGACCTTTAACGGTGCTGTCGCTTACCCGGTTGGTCCCCTGGAAAGGGGCTTGGCCAACGTGGTCGGCATTGTTTTGACCTGTTCCAGGCTCACGGTCGGCCTTTCAGGTGCAGCGGGCATGACCCGTGCGGCACGGGAGGCCCGGAAATACAGCGAACTGAGGGAGGCATTCGGGTCGCCTATCGGCCGCTTTCCAATGGTGGAAGCACAACTCCGTGATATTGAAGATTCAGCCCGGAGAACAACCGCCGGGGCCTTCAGACTCTACAGGGATTTTCTCCGGCTGGAAGGGGGACTCAAAGGCGGGCTGGTGATCGATGAAACAGAGGCCATGAAAAAGAAACGTTTTGATGTGCGCGAGCTGGTGATGCTCCAGAAAATCACGACCTCGTGGGATGCGGTGGATGTCCTGCGAATGGCCATGTCCATCTTCGGCGGACATGGGGTCATGGAAGACTTTTCGAGCCTGCCCCGTCTCTACCGGGATGCGGCGGTCAACGAACTTTGGGAGGGGCCCAGAAATGTCCTGCTTGCGCAGATTCATCGGGACCTGCAGCGGGCATCCGGGTGGTATTCGCCATCCGCGTTTGTTGCCAACATCCTCGACGGTGCAGATGCCGGCACAATAGAGCAGTTTTCAGATGAAATTTCCCATCTTGTAGCCCATGGTAACCTCACGGAAATGAACGAAGACACCTTGCGTGTCTGCCGGAACTGGGATGACTTCTGTGCCCGGTTTTTCCACGCTTTCCAGGATCTTGCCAAAGAGGAGGTAACATTGTGAGTGAGCTTACACTTGAGGCATTGCGGACATTTTCCGAAAATTACGTTGCGGACGAACCTTCCAGGCTGGGTTCTGAGGGCTGGTGGCGTTCACCCCTGTTGGCAACGGCCCCCGTTGACCAACGTTTCTCGCTTCTGCCCGAGATGGCATCTCCTGATCACATTCACCCGTTCGACTTGCTCCCGACAGCCCGATCGGTGATCGTCTTTTTCATCCCGTTTATGAAAGATCTGGTCAAAGAGAACAGGGATGGAGACAGACCCTGCCGGAACTGGGGTCTCTCCTACGTTCAGACCAACGACCTCATCAATCGTCTTGGCGGTGCCCTGGGCCAACTATTGGAGGAACGCGGCTTCAAGGCCGGGTTGACTCCTGCTACCCACAACTTTGACGAAGTGAAGTTAATGGCCCGCTGGTCGCACAAGCACCTGGGTCACCTGGTCAATCTGGGCCGTTTCGGGACCCACCATATGTTGATTACCCCCGAAGGCTGCGCAGGACGGTTGGGCAGTCTGGTGACCGAGGCCGAACTGGGGGACAACCCCATTATTAAGACCCGGGAGGCCTGCCTTCTGAAAGCCGGGGAAAAGTGTGGAAAGTGCATCGAAGCCTGCCCCATGGAAGCCCTGAGCGAGAAGGGTTTTGAGCGCCGCTCTTGCTGGGAACGCCTCAAGGACAACTTCGCCACCCTGGATTATTTTTCTGATCTCCCTGAGACCACCCACGTATGCGGCAAGTGCGCGGCCATTATGCCCTGCAGTTTCAAAAATCCTGTTGCGGATCTCTAGCCCGGATTTACCGCCGGACCTTCCAGATCCACGTGCAGGCTGAAAGGAGGAGCGCAACAGGGAAACGCCGCTCCTGAGAACCCTCACGGCGGCAAGATGATTCCTTGACATTCCCTCACGCGAACTGTATCGTTATATTTATCGCTAGGGGTGGTCCTTCTGAGAGCCGGGAAAAGTTTCCCGCAACCCTTAGAACCTGAACTGGGTAATGCCAGCGGAGGGAAGCGGTGAAATGGTGGAGGCCTTCTCCACCGTTCACGTCTACTGTTTGCCAAAGCCGCTTTCTTATGGGGAAAGCGGCTTTTTTTGGTGCAAGCGGCCTATGTGAAGCATGCTCGCTTGGCCGCTTTCTTCCTCTGCCGTTCCCGAATGGTTCGAAAATCCCATCCCAACTGTTTGTTCGTAATCCGTTAAACACAAATGGAGGATTCAGATGGCGGGCAGCAGAGGTATTGAACCTATCGGAAAAGAAGCCCGAAACCTGAACGGAATGGACTACTTCCTTCTCTGGACAGGGGCTGCCGTTTCCCTTGCGGAGATCTGGGCCGGTGGTCTCCTGGTCCCGCTCGGTCTTCTCTCCGGTTTTCTGGTGATCGTCATCGGGCATGTCATCGGCAACACGCCCCTGGCCCTCGGCGGCATAATCGGGAGTCGGACCGGCCTTCCCACCATGGTGGCCGTCAGGCCGTCCTTCGGGGTTCGGGGCTCCTATTTTGCTACGGTTCTCAATCTTGTTCAACTGGTGGGATGGACCGGGGTCATGCTCTGGATCGGCGGGCAGGCCGCTCAGGCCGTCTGGCCTTTTCCTTCCGTGGGGTTTCGGGGCTGGGTGGTCATCTGCGGCATTGCAACGACACTCTGGGCACTTCTCGGGCACCGTTACTGGAAGTGGCTTCACCGGATCGCGATCACCACCCTCATCGCCCTCTGCTGCGTCATGAGCTGGGTGGTCCTTCACAAACACGGCCTGGCCAGTCTCCTTGCGATTCCACCGGAAAAAGGCATGCCCTTCATGCTGGGACTCGATATCGTCATTGCCATGCCCATCTCCTGGCTCCCCCTGGTCAGCGACTACTCCCGCTACGGTAAAACCACCGGGACCGCCTTCTGGGGGACCTGGGTCGGGTATTTCATCGTCAGTTCCTGGATGTATGCCATCGGCCTTGCAGCGGCACTGGCCACCCATTCCCCCACACCGGACAGCATGGCCCTTGAACTGATGGTGGGACTCGGGCTCGCCCTTCCAGCCATTGTTATCGTCCTCTTTTCCACCTTTACGACCACCTTTCTGGACATCTATTCCACGGCCGTATCCGCCCTCAATATCTGGCCGGAATTGGGAGAGAAACGCGGAAGTCTCATGTGCGGCATCCTGGGTACGGCCATCGCCCTTTTGTTTCCCGGTACGGCCTATGAAAACTTCTTACTCTTTGTGGGATCGGTGTTCTGCCCTCTTTTCGGCGTGGTCCTTGCTGACTATTTTTTCCTCCGGAGACAAAACTACTTCGAGAAAGGGATGAATGAGCAGAACGATTACTGGTACCTGGGGGGATTCAACCTCTGGGCGTTTGCAGCTTGGGGAACCGGTTTCGGGCTTTTTCATTTTCTGCAGAGACAAACCACCTGGGGATCTTCAATCCCCAGTTTTATTGCCGCAGGGTTCATTTATCTAATCCTCATGGGTCTTTTTGGAAAATCTCATCGGGTTAGCAACTGAATGAAAGGAAACACACACATGAAAACGAACATGAAGACCAAACAGATTGCCACGGCAGTGATTCTGGTTGCGGTGGC
>CAYUCJ010000246.1:0-5347 GCA_964443285.1 uncultured Desulfobacteraceae bacterium
TCTATCGGTTGGGCAATGTCTTCCGTTTTGTCATGGGATATTCGATCAATCCGCCTGTCGGTATCCCACAAATTGGAGAGACCTGGGGACATATCCGAGAATTTACTGCAAAAGAAGTACGTTCCCTCCTTGAATCATGTGGCTTCGAAATTGCTGATTGTTGCTTTGAAAGAAACCCCTATTTTACCGCCGATGCTTTCGGCGATGAGAATGTCTTTTCCAAGCGGGCCGTGAGATGGATAAACAGGATCAACCAGATGCTGAGAAGCATAACGCCGTTTCTGGGCGATGAAATGTTCATTCTTTCCCGCAGGAAGGCCGAATAGCTCACGCGCTTGACCTGTAACAACTTGACCGCGGACTACCGTATCACAATACATCACCGTCCGCCATGGTATAGAATAAATTTGATGCAACCCAATCAAAGGAAAGCGACGAATCAAATATCCTTGCGGCAGGAACAATGCCAAGCGGTTCCTCCCGGGCATTGAATCCTGTATTCAACAGACCGCGTTGGAGAAAGTGCCCGGAAGGGAGCCATGTCTCTAGTGTCCCAATTCCTCGATCAGTCAAAACGCGGCCCAGCCGCGCCATAAAATCCCCCACTTCCCTCGCGGAGGATGACGCGACCAGATCCACCATGTAGGCCTTCGCCGCTTCAAGGAAAAGCACTGCGTAGCCCCTAATTTGTCTGCCGAACTTTGATCTGTATACCCAGATTTCATAGTTTCGCTCCGGATGTTTTCCAAAACGCCACTCCAAGAATTCCCTGTTACGTATCACCGCAAAAGGATAGAGGTCCCCATGCATTCCGAAAGGCGTTTCAAGAATTTGGTACGGAGGTATTATGTTGAGTATTTTTCCATGGAAAGGCCTTATGTTTTTCTCCAGGTCCAACGTCGTTGCTCTCAAAAAGACAGCACCGCCCGGCAGCTCCTTACCTTGGAGGATCTTTATCCCTAGCAGAAAATTGCGTCTTCCGGGGAAACCATAAATGAAAACAGATGCATTTGGCCCTCCATAGTGATTGAAGAACGCTTCGGCAGTCTGTACAAAGGGGCCCCGCCGTCCTCCAATGACCCCGCGGAAATCCGGGTGAGACATATTGTCTACAAGATGTGAAAATCGTACCGTCTCTCCCCGCAAATTGGCCTTGTAGGGGATACCTGCATACATGGCAATGGGTTGACCGGTTTCGCTTACACAAAGCATCATCTGCTGACCGTAAGGATTTGCCACGTATTTCCATCGCCACAGCTCGTGGCTCATTTCCTTGCCGAATGCTGCATGCCAGAGAGCCAGCGCGCCTTCCTCATCGCTTTCCTGATAAGGACGAATAACAAACCTTCCCCTGGGTGAATCGACTACTTTCTCCATTTCCATATTCCTAAGGCCCCTGAAACAAGGCCGCGAATCCTCCCATAATAGGTCCCCCTGGCCAGCCTTGACCAGATCTCAGGGGGGAACTCGATTCGGTTCGTACTCAAAGAAGCCTGTGCAAAAGGCACAAAGTAGGGATTTACTCCCATTTCGAAATAAAGCGGCTCATCGTTCAACACCGTATTTGAAGAAAATGTGGGGGGGCTCTCTGTCTCTCCCAAATCACGGACCGGGGGCTGATACGGTCTGGATTTCAACCGAGAGAATCTGGTTTGCCCGTAATACTTGTCAACAAAATGCTCATGAGCACGCGCCATAAGACTGCCTTTGCCGTTCTCCGGGGAGGGCGATTGATCCCAGTAGTGTATCGCCACGGCCTGCGGTACACACAGAGGCCGTATGCCGCTTTTCATTGCCCGTGCGCACAAATCAGTATCTTCGAAGTAGAGGAAGAAGCGCTCATCAAAGACTTTATAGTCCAGGGACTCAATCCATTCTCTCCTGAGGAGCATGCAGGCCCCTGTCAGAAAGGGTTCAAAAAAGACTTCTTTTGCTTCCCAAAACCTCTGGTGTCTGAGAATCCAATAGAACGAAAAAAGTTCTCCATCCAAAGGAAACTTATCTGCGGCGTCATTTGCTGCATCAATCCAGAGACAGCCCCCTGTTGCAGGAGGCAATCTGAACTGAAAATTCTCGTCCCAGTAAAGACGGGGACCAAGCAACGAGCACCCATATTTTTCTCCAGCACTTACCAACTCTTGAAGGCAACCGTGACAAAGCCGGACATCCGGGTTGATCACAAGCAACCATTCTCCGGTTGAATGGGCGACAGCCTGATTGACGGCAGCCCCAAATCCTCTATTTTGGGGATTTTGAATCACATCAGCTCTTGGATATCCTTCAACAATATCCGAATTCAATTCCCCGCTGTTGTCTACTACGACGGCATTTGCGACAAGGGGATCATCAAAAAGGTTATCTAAAAGGGGAGGAACCATTGCAGACGTATAATAGTTTACAATGATGGCGGTGACTTTCATTTCTTTATTGCTCTTATTATGATCTCATTTGTCCTAAGACACTCTTCTTTTCCATAACCGCTGTCGCATATCTTCCTGATGAATTCTTCCCCCTCCGGGGTTGCAGGGTTTTGTTGTCTCTGCAGGTGATCGACAACAAAACCGGCGTCTTCAAGGGCATCCTGGATGGACGATTCCGTAAACCAGCGAATGTGGGTCAAACAGAGGAGACCCACCGGGATATATTGAAAGCTTCCCTTGAGCAGATCCCGCACTATGGACCAGTGGGCCGCATTAGGGACGCTCATAACAAGAAAGCCTCCCCTCCTAAGCAGATCATAAAAACGTTTCAGCATCTTCCAAGGGTCCCGGAGATGTTCCAAGATATCCCCGCAGTTGATGAGATCAAAATTGTCGGGGAAATGAGTATCTTCTATAGGGGAGGTGATGACTTCATCATAGTGGCGTTTTGCGAATTTTGCCATAACAGGATTGAGTTCCACACCCGTCAAATGGATGTCCGGCCTTTCCCTTTTTAACCTTTTGCCATATCCTCCCATGGCGCACCCAACATCCAAGATTCTTTTCACCCTGTCAGGAACAAGACGTATCAAATCTTCTCGATCTCCATCATAATAATCGCCGAAACGATGGATGAGGGCACTGTTAGCTACAATCGCCTTTCCACTCCCCCCCAGCGAACACCCATTTTTAATAAGGTCCCTCAGATAGTCGGTTTTGTATAAAATGCATGATGGATCTAAGGCATCAACGGGAACGAGCCCCCTTTCTTCTCTTTCCGACAAAATTTTCACCATCTCTAAATAAGTGGCCATATTCACGTACGGTGCAGGTAACTCCGCAATTTGAGAAGGGAAATCACTTTGATTATACACCGGCCCGCATGCTGCATGCCTATTCCCAATAGCTTTTATCATGTTACTCACAGCTACTGAAGAAAGAACGATCTCCGGATCAGTGACGACAAGGGTCATTTCTCCTGTCACCCGACGAGATATCTGCTCTTTATACTTGTCGACAGGAGCGTCTATCCAGATACAGGAAGTCAAGAAAACTTCCTTGCAATAATCCCGGCTCATGCGTCGGCAAAAATAATAGGAAAATTGCACCTCCTCAATCTCAGGTGGAATCTTCTCAGGCCAGAGTATGGTGATCGTCCTGTTCATTATTGACCTCTCTGTATTGAACGGTTGAAGTCTCTCACTCTGACCGTAACCTCAGAAAAACGGCTTCCAAATTTTCCGCTACCTTATCAAAGGAATACAGAGATGCAACCTCGCGCCCTCTCTTACTAAGGCGCATATGTTCTCTATCATCTTTCATTAGGTTACAAACAGCTTCAGCCATTGCCTCGGGACTATTATGGGGAACAAAGAGGGCATAATCGCGGGGATCTGAAAAAGCCAAATAACTCGGGATAGCAGTAAGCACGCCGGGAATACCCGTAGCCATAGCCTCAAGCACCGGCAATCCGAATCCCTCTCCCGGCCCCGAAGGTGAAATGAGGACGCCTTTTCCGGATCTCATTATCTGTCCCACTTCTTTCGGCCTTACGTTTACATGGTAGTCCTCTATGGGACCAACGCGTTCTTCCTCTTCTTCACGGGTATTGATTTGAGATATCCTTACCAGTTTTACGGACGGATGTTTTCTCTTAATCAGGTTATATGCATTTAGGCCGATGGGAATATCCTTTATGGAAATGTGCAGGGGTCCGATGAGAAAGATTCTGTCAACGGAATTCAAGGCCCCCGGGGCATGTTGTCCGGAAGGGAAAAAAAACCGATGGTCGATACCCTGCCCTATTGAATAGAATGATTTTCCTGGAAACATCTTTTCCAGACGCTCTGCAAGGCGCAATGATATTGTCAGCTTCGGTATGGGCAGGGAGTAACAAGCTTCAATCAGTCCGATAAAAGGTTTCCCTTCCAGATAGTCGCCTTCATAGCCTTGTACGAGATGCAATGTCTTTTTCAGAATATCAGGATATGAAGAAAGGGACATAATCAACTTGGGGAAAGTAGCAATGATGCAATCAAATTCCCGCAAAACACTCCGGTCAAGGGGGTCATGACGCCTGTACGGCACCAAATCATCCACCCAGGCCGGATATTCATCGTGGGAAATTATCTCGACGGAATGGCCCCTCTTCGAAAGTTCCCTTGCCTGCAAAAACACCACTTTTACTCCTCCGCAGAGCGAGGTGTTCTCCAGCAAATAGGCGATCTTCATCTTTCGTTTCCCTCATTCAATCCCTAGAGAATCTCCCATTCATAGTCCAGACTCAAGAGCCCCATTTCATTGGTCCACTCATTGGGAGGGATAATGGAAAAGGAAGGCGACTCCTTCGTGTGGTAGCAATGTACGCCTGATTTATCCAGCAACGATGCGACGATTTTATATTCTCCGTACAATAAGGGAAGAGAGCGGTAGGTCAAAAGGACCCTGCCTTTCCCTCTTCTGGAAATCGGCCTGGTAAATTGCCTGGACATACTCACCGCATGGCATATGAGCTCGTCATTTCGCTTGATCCCCATTGCAACCCAAAAAGGAACATCTTCCAGGCTTTCGAATTCCAGGAGAACATGGAGATCTTCCTGGTAAGGAAGGCTAATCGGGGAGGTATGCCCGTTCAGGCTGATGGATCTGATATAGAGAGGAGACTCTGGAGGCTCCATTTCCTCACGCGGCGTTGTGGTCGTTTTTTCTCTTGAATAATTCTCATACGCCGCTGTTACCTGTGTGGAAATGCCTTGATCCTTAATCTTACCCTCGCTAAGCCATATTGCCCTTTTACACAAAATGTTGACCAGGTACATGGCATGGCTACAGAATATGATAGTCTTCCTTTGTCCTCGAAAGGACACGATCTTATCAACACATTTTTTTTGAAAATATTGATCCCCAACGCTGAGGGCCTCATCAAT
>CAYUCJ010000247.1:0-5340 GCA_964443285.1 uncultured Desulfobacteraceae bacterium
AGCTTCGGGAAAATCCATAAAGTGGTTGGCATTCCAAATCTCATCGAAATGCAGAAACGCTCTTATGCGAGTTTTCTGCAGAAGGATGTTCCGGCCGAAGCGCGGCTGGAGATTGGACTTCAGGGGGCCTTCAAAAGCGTTTTTCCCATTCATGACTTCAGCGGCACTTCTTCTCTTGAATTCGTAAAGTACAACTTCGAAAAACCGAAGTATGATGAAGATGACTGCATTCACAAGGGGATGACCTTCGAGGCGCCCCTGAGGCTCACCGTCAGGCTGGTGGTTTTCGACACGGATGCCGAAAACGAGACGAAAAGCATCAGAGATATCAAGGAACAGGAGATCTATTTTGGTACCCTGCCCATGATGACCGACAGGGGAACCTTTATTGTCAACGGCACCGAGAGGGTTGTGGTCAGTCAGCTGCACCGGTCACCCGGGGCCTTTTTTGATCATGACAAGGGAAAAACCCATTCCAGCGGAAAGCTGCTCTATTCAGCAAGAATAATCCCTTTACGGGGGTCCTGGCTGGATTTCGAATTTGATCCCAAAGACCTCCTCTATGTGCGGATAGATCGAAGAAGAAAATTTCCCGTGACCATCCTTCTGAAAGCCCTGGGGTATTCCACCAGAGAGCTGCTGGCCCATTTCTACTCCACGGAGACCATCAGCATTGAAAAAAAGGGCTGCTGGAGAGAGGCCAGAATCGAGAACCTCTACCAGAAAAAAATAAGTAAAGATATCCAGAACCCCAACACCGGGGAGGTGCTGGCCAAGAAGGGTGACAAATACACAAAACGCTTACATAAGATTCTCACGACGGCAGAGATCACGAAAATTCCCATTGAACTCGAAGAAATTGGGGGTCGGGTCATTGCCGACGATTTCATTGATCCGGGGACCGGTGAAATACTCCTGCCAGGCAATCACGTGATAACAGCAGAACTGCTTGAGAAGATTCGAGAGAAAGGGGTCGCAGAAATAGAGTGCCTTGTTCTGGATGCTCCGGGCGTCAGTACCACGATCCGTGATACCATGCTTCTGGACAAGATTGACAGTGCTGACGAAGCCGTACTGGACATTTACCGGAAGATGCGGCCGAGCAGTCCCCCCACCCAGGAAGTGGCCAACAAGTTCTTCAACAACCTCTTTTTCAATATCGACACGTACGATCTGTCCATAGTCGGTCGCTTGAAATTGAACTATCGCCTCGATCTGGATGTTCCTCTTGAACTGAGAACCCTCCGCCGGGAGGATATTTTCGCCACAGTGGAAGAACTGATCAGACTAAAGAGCACCGAAGCTGTGGTAGACGACATCGACAATCTTGGGAACCGACGTGTGAGGGGTGTAGGTGAACTCCTCGAAAACCAATATCGCATTGGCCTCGTAAGAATGGAGAGAGCCATCAAAGAGAGAATGAGCCTCCAGGAAGTGGAGACCCTGATGCCCCACGACCTCATTAATTCCAAGCCTGCTTCTGCGGTCGTGAAGGAATTTTTCGGAACGAGTCAGCTGTCACAATTCATGGATCAGACCAATCCCCTCTCCGAGGTAACTCACAAGCGTCGTTTGAGTGCCCTCGGCCCGGGAGGACTCACCAGGGAGAGAGCGGGATTTGAGGTACGGGACGTTCACCCCACCCACTATGGTCGCATCTGCCCCATTGAGACTCCGGAGGGACCGAACATCGGCCTGATCGTTTCATTGAGCACCTACGCCAGAGTCAACGAATTCGGATTTATCGAGACACCCTACAGGCATGTGGAGGACTCAAGGGCGACCAGCGACATAGAATACCTCTCCGCCCTCGATGAAAAGGAATTCCCCATTGCCCAGGCCAATGCCCCGTTGGCGGAAGACGGGCGTTTTATCAATGAGGAAGCCGCAGTTCGCATCATGGGGGAGGCCGCCAAGATTCCGGTTTCCGATGTGAAATACATGGACGTCTCGCCGAACCAGCTGGTGAGCGTGTCCTCCTCTTTGATCCCGTTCTTGGAGCATGATGACGCCAACAGGGCCCTCATGGGATCCAACATGCAGCGACAGGCGGTCCCCCTGTTGAAAGCCCGTGCCCCGTTGGTGGGAACGGGAATCGAAGGCGTCGTGGCCAGAGATTCGGGTGTTTCTGTCGTCGCAAAGCGGGACGGTGTTGTGGAAGACGTGGATGCCTCCCGTATCGTGGTTCGTTCATCAGGTGATGAAGGGGGCGATCCAGAGGTCGAGATCTACAAACTGGTCAAATACATGAGGTCGAACCAGAACACATGCTATAATCAGAAACCTATTGTAAATCTGGGCGAAGGGGTCAGGAAAGGACAGATCATCGCTGACGGACCAGCCACCGAGCTCGGCGAACTTGCTTTGGGACAAAATGTGATGGTCGCGTTCATGTCCTGGGGAGGTTACAATTTTGAGGATTCCATCCTCATCAATGAAAGAGTCGTGAAAGAAGACATCTTCACTTCCATCCACATCGAGGAATTCGAAGTGGTCTCCAGGGACACCAAGCTCGGGAAGGAGGAGATTACGAGAGATATCCCCAACGTGGGGGAGGAGGCCCTCAAGAATCTGGACGACGCTGGAATTATCCGGATCGGCGCCGAGGTAAATCCCGGTGATATCCTCGTCGGTAAGATCACACCGAAAAGTGAAACGCAGCTTTCGCCTGAAGAGAAACTCCTGAGGGCCATCTTCGGGGACAAGGCCGGGGATGTGAAAGATACTTCATTGAAGGTCCCGCCCGGGGTTGACGGAACCGTCATAGATGCCAAGGTCTTCTCCCGCAAAGGAGTGGAAAAGGATTCAAGGAGCCTTTTCATAGAAGCCGAGGAGCGCGCTAGGCTCGAAAAAGACGCCAAGGACGAGATCGAAGTCGTGAAAAAGGCCGTCAGAGAGAAGTTGAAAGATCTTCTGGCTGGTATCAAATTGAAGACCGAACTTCGCGACAGCGCCACCGGAAAACCCCTTGTCCGAACCAACAAAGCGATCACCGAAAAGAATGTGGATGAAGTACCTGTTGAGTCATGGGCCGGTGCCGACCTCAAGGCATCGATGGATGTCATCGAACAGGTCGAATCGGTTGCTGAGAAGTGCGTCGACAAGGTGGATCGGATTAACAGTGAATTTGAAGAAAAACTGGAGAAGTTGAACCTGGGCGATGAACTGGCGCCCGGTATCATCAAGATGGTGAAGATCTATGTCGCCGTAAAGCGAAAGCTTTCCGTGGGAGACAAGATGGCAGGCCGTCATGGAAACAAGGGTGTCCTGTCCAGGATCCTACCCGCCGAGGATATGCCTTATTTTGCGGACGGAACACCGGTTGACATCGTCCTGAATCCCCTCGGTGTCCCCTCCCGAATGAATGTGGGGCAGGTACTGGAGACGCATTTGGGTTGGGCTGCCAGGGAGTTGGGGACCCAGATAGGTGACATGATAGACAAGGTCAGGGACGCAAACACCATAAGAAAGAAATTCAAGGAACTTTTTCCCGAAGATGAGTATCGGGCCTATTTTGAAAAGGCCAAAAAAGAAGAATTACTGTCTCAGGCGGAGCTTCTGCGCCCGGGTGTCCCCATGGCTACGCCGGTGTTCGACGGGGCTGAAGAGGATGAGATCAGGGGATGCTTCAGTCAGGCAGGGCTGCCCTCCACCGGGCAGACCACACTTTATGACGGTCGCACAGGGGAACCCTTCGATCAGCAAGTAACGGTGGGCGTGATGTATGTCATGAAGCTCCATCACCTGGTTGATGACAAACTCCATGCGCGTTCGATCGGGCCCTATTCCCTGGTAACCCAGCAGCCTCTCGGCGGCAAGGCACAATTCGGGGGGCAGAGATTGGGCGAAATGGAAGTATGGGCAATGGAGGCCTACGGAGCGGCCTATGCGCTGCAGGAATTCCTGACGGTCAAATCCGATGATGTGGCCGGAAGGACGCGGATGTACGAGCGGATTGTCAAGGGCAACAATATCCTTGAAGCAGGGCTGCCCGAATCCTTCAAAGTGCTGATGAAGGAACTGCAGAGTCTGGGACTGGATATTCAGCTCTTTGAAGACAGTCAAGCTTGATTAAGACCCAACCGCATTTTTAAGCAAAGCATATAAGGAGAAAGGCATTGGAAGAATTATACAGCTTCTTTACCAAGCCGAAGGACCCATCCAGTTTTAATGCAGTCAGGATTTCACTGGCCTCGCCGGAAAAGATCAGGGAGTGGTCGCACGGAGAGGTGAAAAAACCTGAAACCATCAACTACAGGACCTTCAAGCCTGAACGTGACGGCCTTTTCTGTTCCAAGATTTTCGGGCCAATTAAGGACTACGAGTGTAACTGCGGCAAGTACAAGCGGATGAAACACCGTGGGATCGTTTGTGAAAAATGTGGTGTCGAGGTGATCCAGTCGAAAGTTCGTCGGGAACGGATGGGTCACATCGAGCTGGCGAGCCCCGTGGCCCATATCTGGTTCCTGAAATGTCTACCTTCCAAAGTTGGAAATCTCCTGGACTTGACCCTGAAAGATCTGGAGCGCGTCCTCTATTTCGAAAACTATATCGTCATGGACCCCAAGGATACCCCCCTGGCTATGGGAACGCTCCTTTCGGATGAACAGTTGTACCAGGCCAGAGAGGATTATGGAGATCGGTTTGAGGCGGGTATCGGCGCGGAAGCGATTCAGAAAATGCTGCGCCGGCTCGAACTTGAAGAATTGTCATCCACCCTCAGGGCGGAAATGGTCAGTACCAAATCCGAGGCAAAGCGCAAGAAACTGACCAAACGCCTCAAAGTGATCGATGCCTTCTGCGAATCAAAGAATAGACCAGAATGGACGATTCTGGATGTGATTCCTGTCCTTCCTCCGGAGCTGAGACCCCTTGTGCCTCTCGACGGAGGGCGATTCGCTACCTCCGACTTGAACGACCTCTACCGACGGGTGATCAACCGCAACAACCGACTGAAGAGGCTTTTAGAACTGAATGCGCCCGATATTATTGTCAGAAATGAGAAAAGGATGCTGCAGGAAGCAGTTGACGTCCTTTTTGACAACGGCAGAAGGGGAAAGGTGGTTACAGGGGCGAACAAGCGGCCGTTCAAGTCCCTCAGTGATATGCTCAAAGGGAAACAGGGGCGGTTTCGGCAGAACCTTCTCGGGAAGCGGGTGGACTACTCGGGACGTTCCGTCATCGTCGTGGGCCCCGATCTAAGACTCCACCAGTGTGGACTCCCGAAAAAAATGGCCCTGGAACTTTTTAAACCCTTTATCTACAACAAATTGGATGAAAAAGGACTGGTCACCACCATAAAGAGTGCCAAGAAGATGGTGGAAAGGGAGAGCTCGGAAG
>CAYUCJ010000248.1:0-5286 GCA_964443285.1 uncultured Desulfobacteraceae bacterium
CCATATATTCTCCTATTAAATCCTGATTCAGTGGTATTGGATGGGTTTTTTGAAACTACTGTCGGCTTTATGGAACTCAATCCTGCTGTAGGCATTCTGGGACCCAAGATTCTTAATACCGACCACTCGATTCAAGGATCGGCAAGGTCTTTTCCGACTCCTCTCACGGCTTTCTTTGGTCGGAATTCACTTCTTTCAAGGTGGTTTCCTCAGAATAGAATTACGCGAAGGAACCTCCTTAGTATGTCTTCAGATGGAAAAACCCCTATGACAGTGGATTGGGTTTCGGGCGCCTGTATGATGATTAGGCGTAATGCTATTGAAGCAACAGGACCATTGGACGAGCAATTTTTCATGTATTGGGAAGACGCTGATCTATGCAGAAGGATGAAAGACAAAGGCTGGAAGGTTGTCTACCTTCCCTCCGCTTCCATCATACATCTTGGAGGGATGAGCAGCGACCAAGTAATTGTCAGGTCTTTCCTTGAATTTCATAAGAGCAGCTATAGGTTATTTTGCAAATATTTTCGAAAGTGGGGCAGGTTCATTAAACCTGTAGTTGTCTTTGGCTTGAGCGTGAGGCTCTTTTGTGTAATGACGGCCAATATTTTTCGGGTGTGGTCGCAGAGGGTTAGGGCAAGGAAAAACAAAGAGTTTTCTAAACCCGAAGTCGATGCCCCAAAGAAGACGAAGGTCTTGACGGTTATTTCACGTTTGAATATTGGAGGACCTTCTATTCATGTTTCGATGGTGACCAAAGGATTGAGTAAGGAGAAGTTTGATTCTTTCCTGGTTACTGGGAAAGCTTCCTCTGACGAAGGAGATATGAGCTATCTTTTTCAGGAGTGGGGAAAGGAATTGATTGTGATTCCAACTCTCCACAGGGAAATTGATTTAAATACAGACCTCAGGTCGGTGATTATTTTATACAGGTTGCTGCGGGAGATACGTCCAGACATTGTCGACACTCACACGGCAAAGGCTGGATTCACAGCGAGGATAGCAGTCTTTTGCCGAAACTTTTTTTCCAGGCAAAAGATATTTACTGTTCATACATTTCACGGCAATGTATTCCGCGGATATTTCAGCAGGCCGAGGTCATTGCTCTATGTTTGGATTGAAAGGATCCTGGGACGATTTACCGACATCATTATTTCTCTTGGTCCTGCCCAAAAGAAAGAGCTAGTAAACGAATTCCATATCGCTTCTCCTGAAAAGATCAAAACCGTGCCTTTGGGATTAGAGTTAGAGCCGTTTCTCTCTTGTCGGAAATTTCAGGGGAGATTCAGACGGAATTTCGGAATAACGAAAGATACCTTTCTGATTGGCATGGTCGGGAGATTGGCCCCCATTAAAAATCACCTTATGTTTTTTAGAGCGGCCAAAATATTCATCCAAGAGAATCCGAGCATTGCCGTTAAATTTGTGGTGGTAGGAGACGGAGAATTGAGAAATAAATTGGAGGATTTTGCCAAAAAAGAAGGACTGGATCGCGCCATAATCTTTTGTGGATGGATTAGTAGTGTTTATTTGGTGTACGCAGATTTGAACATATTAGCCCTTACTTCACTTAATGAGGGAACACCTATGTCAATAATTGAAGCTATGGCATCATCCGTACCGGTCATTTCTAGCGAAGTAGGTGGGGTTGTGGATCTGATCGGTTTTCCCCCAATGGGGCTTACCAAGGGTAGTTTTGCTGTATGTGAAAGAGGAATTTTGTGTAAGAGCAATGATCCCTTAGGACTGGGAAGAGCCTTTATCCACGTGCTTCGCGAAGATGAACAGGAAATAGGTGAGCGACTTGCCAGAGCGGTCGATTTTGTAAAGATGCACTATTCAAAGCAGCGCCTCCTATATGATATGGAGCAATTATTTAATGGGCTTATGGAGAGAAAGGCTTCCGGAGAGTATCCGCGCGCTGCGGACGAGGCGGAAAAACATCGCCTCAGCGGCTGGGCAGGCACTATGGGTAGCTAATGCGTGTCAAGGAATTACTGCAACCTTTCTTCCGGAAAGAAAAACACACACTCAGGGAAAGGATGATCCGTAGCGCGGGCGGGACTTTCTTTTTCAAAATAGCCAATACATGCCTTGTTATAATTACAACGCTCATTCTTGCCCGGCTTTTGGGAGCGGAGAGGTACGGAGGTTTTGCGTATGCTGTATCTTGGGCTTCCCTCCTTTCCGTTCCTGCTGCCATGGGACTTGACATTCTTCTTATTCGAGATGTCGCCAAATATAATGCCAAGGGAGATTGGGAGGGTCTGCAGGGGATTCTCCACTGGTCTGACCGCGTTGCCATGGTCGGTTCCTTGGGGCCTGCGGCTATTTTTTGTGTGGCCGTCTGGCTTCTCGGTGATCGATTTGAACCTCAGGTAAGAGCGGCTCTTTGGATGGCCATGACCCTTTTGCCTTTCCTTGTTTTTATATCCCTTCGGCAGGGGACTCTTCAAGGGCTTGGGCGGGTCATTGAAGCTCAAATTCCCTTGATGCTTGTTTTTCCCGTTGTGTTTTTCTGTTTCGTGATCATCTGCTATCTTGTTTTTGGGCTAAATCCCGCCTCGGCGGTTGGTATGCGCGCCTTTGCTGCTGCGGTTGCTTTCCTGGTCGGAACAGGACTGCTCGCCAAGTACCTCCCGGCATCTGCAAAGAAAATCAGGCCTCATTACCATTCCCGACAATGGTTCAAGAGCGCTCTTCCATTAGTGTTTGTTGGGACTGCAGGGATAGTGAATCAGCAGATATCAACGGTCATTGTGGGAAGTATGCTCGGGGTTGAAGCGGCAGGTATCTTCGACGTTGCAGGGAAAGGGACAATATTTGTGAGCTTTGCACTTCTGGCTGTCAACATGCCTCTGGCCCCCGTGGTAGCCGATCTCTATGCCCGAGGAGAAAGGAAACGTCTTCAGCGAATGGTCACGAAGAGCGCCCGTGCAGCTTTCCTCGGGTCCTTGCCTGTTGCGCTCGGGTTGATCTTTTTCGGACGCTGGGTACTCTTGATTTTCGGCAGGGAGTTTGTCAAGGGGAGCATCGTCATTGCGATATTGAGTGGTGGCCAACTCGTAAATGTGGGAATGGGTTCAGTCGCACTTCTGCTCAACATGACCGGTCATGAATGGGATACCGCAAAGGGAATTGGAATTGCTGCTTTGCTCAATCTAATTCTGAACCTGGCGCTTGTGCCGATTTGGGGTATTGAAGGAGCCGCGATTGCCAATGCAGTCAGCATGGCGGCTTGGAACATCTTGCTCGCGTGGTGGGTCCATAGAAGGCTGAGCGTTCACTCCAGTGTCATTGGACCCGGCAAATTGAGGGATTCATTATGAGTCCTGGGAATGTAAAACTGATCTTCATAGGCGGTGCCGGTCGCAGCGGATCAACATTGCTGGATCGTGTCTTGGGCCAGATTGATGGCTTTTGTTCTTTGGGCGAGACGTATCATATTTGGCAGAGAAGTATTCTCCAAAACCAGCTTTGCGGATGTGGAACACCTTTTAAAGATTGTTCTTTTTGGCAAGCTGTTCTTCAGGAAGCGTTCGTGCGAGGCGAATGCGAAGATGGAAATGCTCTCCTAAACCTACAGCATTCCGTGGCGCGACTGCGGCATATGCCACAGCTTCTTTTCCCTTCCATGAGATCGAAGCGCTTTAGATCTCATCTCAGTCAGTATATCAATATCCTGGAACGTTTCTATAAAGCGATAGTGAAGATATCCGGATGCAACGTCTTGATAGATTCTTCAAAGTTACCACCACATGGCTTCATTTTAGGCGAGACACAAGGGATCGACCTGTATGTTATCCACCTCGTGCGTGATAGTCGAGCAGTAGCCTATTCATGGCAGCGCAAGAAGCTCAGGCCTGAGATTTATTGGAAAGAGAGCTACATGCCAAGGATGGGGCTTTTAAGAAGTACTCATGAATGGTTACTGTGTAATTGGCTGACTGAACTATTATCCAAGAAAGTGCCACATTACAAAATTGTGAGCTACGAGGAATTTACGAAATCTCCAAAGAAAAAAGTTGAGGAGTTTGTCAAATGGCTGGGAATGGAGGCTCAACCAAACTCTTTTATCAACGAGTGGAAGCTTGAATTAGGAATTGATCACACGATCTCCGGAAATCCTGTTCGTTTTACCCATGGATCAATGGAGATCAGATCGGATATGGTGTGGAGATTCAATATGACGTTCATGAAAAAACACATTGTCTCCGGACTTACGTTCCCATTTCTTAGCAGGTATCAGAAGTATAGAAGGGGTGTTCAGCAAAGATGAGTCGGCACAAAGTCTGTCTTGAAGTTGCTGGTACAGTCCTTTTGGTGTCTGTCCTTCAAGACTACGAGAACATATTCTAGTGGGTTGCCCGCAGTGATGACTAAGAAAACAGTCTTGTTCCTCTGTGCTGAAACCTTCCCACCTCCTTATGCTTTCCTGGAAAACGTGTTTAACAAGATTCTTCTTAAGCTGGGGTTTCAGATGATTTGGGTGATGCCTTCACTGGAAACGAGGAGAGTTAATAAGACACAGTGGGCGAAGAATCCCGTAATTCTAATACCCAAAGTTCGGCCGGAGAGGATAACCGATCTTGTGGTGGGCTATTGGCGACATCTCCAATGGATTGAAAGAGCCTCTTTGCTTGCCTTAAAGCAGTATGGCCCCTTTCAGTTGGTCCAGGTTAGAGACGACCCCGCAATGGCATATGTCGCTTGGCGGTTGGCAATAAAATTGGGGATACCCTGGTCCTACCAAATATCTCACTTGAAGGAAGAAGAAACCATGATGTATTCCCAAATGCGTATTTATGGGTCACCTTTGAAGAATCTAATGCAGGGGGCGGTAGGATTTTTTCTTCGCAATTTCTTGCTGCGAAGAAGCAATATGGTGTTTCCCATCAGCGGGCGAATGAAGGAAACGCTCACTGGATACCGTGTGCCGCCGGGCAACATGGTTCCTCTTCCGGAAGGGGTAGATACATCTGCAGACCCAGAATGCTTTGATACTGGGGCGAAAAGAATCCGGGAAGAGCTAGGTTTGGTAAATAAGAAAGTGGTTATTTATGTGGGGACAATGAGCAGATTTCGTCGGCTCGACTTTCTCTTGAAGGTCTTCAGACTTGTGTTGGACCGGTATCCTGATGCGCACCTTCTCATGGTTGGTGGGGGCAGGACCTCCGAAGATCTTGAGTGGTTGAAAAGGAAGGCTGAGAGACTAGGGATCAAGAAGGAAGTGACAATGACAGGATGGGTGCCAAGGAAAAAGGTCCCTGCCTATATATGCAGTAG
>CAYUCJ010000249.1:0-5252 GCA_964443285.1 uncultured Desulfobacteraceae bacterium
CTCCAGGGCCTCAAACGCATGCTCCGGGGCATGCGAAACGAATGGGACATGGCCTTTGTCGAGAGTGGGGAAAAAGCCCTGGAGATGCTGGAATCAGTTCCCTTTGAGATCATTGTGACCGATATGCGTATGCCCGGAATGCATGGCGCCGCGTTGCTTGCAGAGGTACAGAAAAAATTTCCAAAGATCGTCCGCATTGTGCTCTCAGGCGATTCCGACCAGGATCTGATCCTGAAATCGGTTCGCACCGCCCACCAGTATCTCTCCAAGCCCTGTGATGCGGATACCTTGAAAGATACGGTTTCTCGTGCATGTACGCTAAGGGAACTGCTGAAAGACGATATGTTGAAGCAGGTGGTTTCAAACATCGGGACCCTGCCCAGCCTTCCCAGGTTGTACCAGGAGATCATGACAGAACTGCAATCCGAAGACGCTTCCATGTCGAAGGTGGCCAAGATCATCTCGGGTGACGTGGCAATGAGCGCAAAGGTCCTGCAGATGGTCAATTCGGCCTTTTTCGCCCTGCCTCGCCATATCGAGAGCATTGCACAGGCGGTCAACTTCCTGGGGCTTGAAACCATAAAGGCACTCGTCCTGTCCGCTCAGATCTTCAAACGGTTCGAGGTGCAGGGGATTTCTATGTCATTTCTCGAAAAACTCTGGGGTCACTGCCTGGGAACGGCGGCATTTGCCAAGGCCATTGCAAAAGAGGGGAATCTCAAAAGAGAACTGGTTGATGAGGCTTTCCTGGGAGGCATGCTCCATGACTTGGGAAAATTGATCCTTTCCATGGGATTTCCCGAAAAATATCGCGCAATCATCAAGCGGTCCGAGGAAGATGGAATTTCCCTCGTGGACGCGGAGCAGGAGGAGCTTGGAACCACCCATGGTGCGGTGGGTGCCTACCTGATGGGTCTTTGGGGGTTCGGTGACAATGTGGTGGAGGCCATTGCCTTTCACCACGAACCTGGGGCATGTCCCGGCAGAAACATGGGGGCTCTGGCGTGTGTCCACGCGGCAAACGCACTGGAACACGCTGCCGGACCGTCAAAAATTGAGAGAGATTCCGTCGTGGTGGACACGGAATATTTGGACAAAATCGGTGTTGAGAGAGATCTTGAAGACTGGAGTCGGGCCTGTGAGACATCCATCCAAGAAGAATGACTTCGTAAAAAGCTGACTGAAAAAGGCAATATCGGACTTTTTGCGATTCTACCAGTAAGGAGAAACAAATGGCAGGAAAAGTCCTGTTTGTAGATGACGAGGCTAATATCCTGGCCGGTTTCAAACGGCAATTGCGCAAGGAGTTCGCCATAGAGACCGCCCTTGGCCCTGTGGAGGGGCTGCAGAAGCTCAAAGATAAGGGACCGTTTGCCGTGGTGGTGTCCGACCTTCGAATGCCGGTCATGGACGGCATCGAATTCCTTGGAAAAGTCAAAAAGATGTACCCCGACACGGTCCGAATGGTTCTCAGTGGACATGCAGATCTCCAGACCGCCGTCAAGGCGGTGAACGAAGGAAATATCTTTCGCTTCCTGACCAAGCCCTGTCATCCGGAAACCCTTTCAAAAGTCATCAGCATCGGGATGGAGCAGCACCGTCTGATTAACGCAGAGAAGGAACTCCTCGAAAAGACGCTCAAAGGCAGTATCAAAGTCATGACCGAGCTCTTATCGCTGGCCAACCCGGAGGCCTTCGGCCGATCTTCGAGGGTCCAGCGCTTGACAACTCAAGTGGCAACATTTCTTGGGATCACGGATCTCTGGCGGTTGGAAACGGCGGCCATGCTTTCACAGGTTGGGTTTGTGATCCTGCCCGAAGAAACGCTCGAAAAAATCTATCGTGGAGAAGAACTGGAAGGAGAGGAAAAGCAGATCTACGATATGCACCCGGTCATCACTTCGGACTTGCTCAGGAATATCCCGCGTCTTGAAGAAATCGCACGTATCATTACCTACCAGGAGAAGCATCTGGATGGGACGGGAAACCCCAGGGACGGCATAAAGGGTGAGGAGATTCCCCTTGGGTCGAGGATCTTGAAAGCTGTTCTTGATTTCGATGTGCTGGATGCGAAAGGCATGCCGCAGGATGAGATCTTTAGCGGTATGGAAAAACGGGAAGGCTGGTATGATCCTGCTGTGCTTCATGCCATGAAGATGGCACTGGGAGTGGGAACGAGGTACGAGATCCTGGATGTGAACGTCATCAGCTTGACGGATGGGATGATCCTCGGGCAGAACGTCATGAGCCGGAAAGGAAAACTGCTCATATCCAAAGGGCAGGAGGTGAGCCAGCCGCTTGTTGAACGACTGAAGAACTACGCCGAGGTGTCCGGGGTCAGGGAACCCATCCGGGTATTTGTGTCGGCAGGGGCGCAGGGAGGAAGAGAGGTATGAGCGCGACGCCCCACACTGTTCTTTTTGTGGATGATGAGGAAAATATTCTCGAAGTGTTGAAACGCTTGCTCAGAAAGGAAAACTATCGATTGCTGACCGCCTCGAGCGGGGCTGAGGGACTCCGGCTTATCAAGAAAACGAAAGTGAACCTGGTGGTCAGCGACCAGAGGATGCCCGGAATGCTTGGAACGGAGTTCCTGAGAAGGGTAAAGGAAGAATACCCTCACATCCTGACGGCCATCCTTACCGGTTACGCCGATCTCGAAACCATGAAAGAATCGGTCAACACAGGCCACGTTTTCCGGTTCTTCCTGAAACCATGGGACAGCCATGCACTTAAACAGGACATCAGGAAAATGCTCTACGAATATGAGAGCCGGGATATGGCCAAGACCTTCGAAAAACGGGTGATTAGACACGTTATGGCCTTAAGCAGGAAAGACATGGCGCGAGCGAGGGAAGTCGCGAAACACAAATCGGGGAAGACGGGACCAGGCGCGTATTCATTGGCTCTGTCCCTTGCCATCCTAGAGGACCTCCCTATGGCCATCATCGGAGTGGATTCCGGAAAGAACATGGTCCTGGCCAATCGCGAGGCGAGGTCTCTGATAACACAGGGAGTGGATGCGACCGGCTCCGGGACCGTGGCAGACCTTCTCTCTGTTGAATCCGCCTCTCTTGAAGAAAAAATAGACGAATCCCTGGCCGAGTGCACCCGGAAGACATTGGAAGGTTACCCGGTCTCCGGAAAGGCCTACGACATAGACGTTATTCCCCTCAGCGGAAAATATGCCGGCCAGGGGGCTTATCTGAAATTCACGCCTGTTTCTCTTCCGGGAGCATGAGAGCAAAAGGAATACCCAGGAGTCCCAGGAACGAACTGATGAAATAGGTCGCTCTCAAACCAATCAGATCCCCCAGGGCGCCCACGAGAACCACGATCGCCGAGCGCGCGATGAAGGAAAACATCATGAAGAGGCCGTTGGCCGCAGACGGGCTTCCCTTTGCGTTTTCTTGGACAAGGGCCAGCATGACGGGCGTGGTTGAGAGGATGGTGAAGCCGGTGAAAACAAGTGATACGTAGCGCATCCATCCGCCCAGCGCTGCGAAAAAGAAGAGGCTGATGGGCGCCCCCACGAGCGAGTAGAGAAGTATCCTTTTCCGGCCGAAGCGGTCGCTGATGGAGCCCGCGGTCAGTACGCCGATGACCCCCGAAAACTCAAAGAGCGTCAGCGAAACGCCGGCGAGCCAGAGATTCCCTGTCTGGGCCTTCATGAAGGTCGGGAGAAAGGTGGTCATGGAGGCGTGCATGAATCCCCTCGCGGCCAGGATGGCCGTCAGGGGGAGAAGAATGAACCGCATTCCCCGCCAGGTTTTTCGGACGGAAGAGCGGGCGGAAACGTCCACGGTTATCGGGATGTCCCTGAATTTCAAGTGAAGCCAGGCTGAAGCCCCCAACCCCACGATCATAACCGGGTAGAAGCCTTCCAGGCCGAAAAGCGAGACTGCACCGACCGCAGCCAGCGGACCCAGCGCCCTGGCAAGTTCTCCCCCTGTCATGAAAAAGCTCATGCCTTTGCCCTTTTTCGGGCCCGAAAGCTTCGCGATCATCACGGGCGCCGGCACGTGAAAAAGGGAAACACTGGTCCCCGCCACCAGGAGAAGGAGCAGGAGCACCCCGTAATTGGGTGCCAGGCCGATCAGGCTCATGGTGACCGCGGTGAGGGCAGGGGCCAACACAATGAACTGGCGTACGCTGATGCGATCCGCCAGTGTCCCGATATAGGGATTCATGAGGGCCGGGAACTGCATGACGGTTGAAAGGAAACCCGCCTTGGTCAAGGAAAGGGAGAGTTTCTTGATGAGCAGGGGGAGGAGGGGAGCCAGAAAGCTCGAATAGATGTCATGAAGAAAGTGGGTGGTCGAGAGGGCCAGGACAAGGGTCGTATTATATTCGGTTTTCACCGATTCGTGACTTCTATTCGTCATTTCCATCCGGCTCCATGTGAATGCGTGCAGAAAAAAGGGGTCATGGCTTATCCACCATAACCCCATATTTTTCTGGTGGGCGGTGTGGGGTTTGAACCCACGGCTTCCACCGTGTGAGGATGGCACTCTCCCGCTGAGTTAACCGCCCTTATCTATGAAACCGTAAAAAGCCCTTCCTGACCTTTTTACTCATCGGAAACGGAAAAGTGCGATTTTCCGTTTCTTCACCGAGATTTCTACTACAAACAGAGTGCCTTTGCAAACAAAAAAGATCCCCCTGCCGAACCTGTGAACAACCAAGGCAATAGAACCATTGGACCGAACCTTACACTCTTTTTCAGATTCTCTTCATGAAAGCCAGACGAACAGGATGTTCCAGAAGCGGCGTCATTTGGGCCCTGAAATCCGCCTCAGGCGGAGAAGGGGCGAAATTCGCAAAGACCCGGAGTCATGGACGACGGAGGGGGTGTAGCTTCAGGAATATGCCGTTTGCCTGGCTCTCGGGGGGACTACTTTAATCCAACCGATTTCATGAGTGCAGCAACCTCCGAGGGTTCCAGGTGTCGGTAATGCCCCACCTTGAGATCACCGAGCACCAGGTTTCCAAAACCTATTCGTATGAGGTGAATCACCTCACTACCCACGGTGTCGAACATCCGCCTTACCTGCCTCGACCTTCCCTGTTTGATCGTCATGCGGAGCAGGCTCTTGTCAGCACCTTTCTTGATAAAGTAGACATTGGAAGGCCCACTCGGTCCATCATCGAGTATCACGCCTTTTTCCAGGGCGAGGAGGGCCTCATCTGAGATATTTCCTCTCACGGTCACCTTATAAGTTCTGGGGACCTGGTAGCGCGGGTGGGTCAGG
>CAYUCJ010000250.1:0-1135 GCA_964443285.1 uncultured Desulfobacteraceae bacterium
AAATGCGATAAATTTCTTACGTGGTGTTCCTTCCGAAGAAGCCTTGTCACGCCTTATTCCAATCGTGTCAGAAGGATATGCAAAAGTGGTTGAGCGATATGGAACGGAGGTGCTTCAATACGGCCATTTTGCTGGCTTCAAGCCTTTGCGGGAACTGATTGCCAGTCTACATCATGTTAATCCGGAACGAGTTATTGTCGGCAACGGAGGTTTAGAGGTTATTTCCCTATTCTTTAAGTCTCTCCCACTGGGAAGTAACATTATCGTTGAAGAAGCCACTTACGATAGAGTCATTCTCGATGCGAAACGCTATGGACATCATTTAATCGGCGTTAAACTAACAACTGGAGGGCTCGATTTAAACCAATTCGGAGAAGTGGTAAAGAAAAACGTGGTTTCAGCCTTCTACGGTATTCCCTATCATCAAAATCCTACAGGGATCAATTACACAGAAGAGAACCGCCTGGCTGTTGAACGGGTATGCAAAGAACATAATATTTTCTGTGTATGGGACATTTGTTACCAGGGCCTTCGTTATGATGGGAAAACGAACAGAAATATAGATATTTCAGAATGGGGACCAATTCTAACAAGCTCTTTCACGAAAACCATCTCCCCAGGAACTAAATGCGGATATATCATAGTTCCAGATGATTATGCAGGACATCTGTCAAGAATCGTAGCCAATACGCGTATCAACCCCAACCTACCGACTCAGGCGTTTATAGCTGATTTTATTGAATCGGGAAGGTATGACGATTTCCTTAGATACTTACGCGAACTGTATAAGCCGAGAATGGATGTGTTGAATACTGCGATCAGTACCCATTTCCCCGGCGCATTTCCAGTTGAAATCAGCGGTGGATTTTTTGCCCCCCTCACCCTCGAAAATATTTCAATTGATAATGAATCAGCCTTTCTCGAATCCGCAAAAGATGCCGGTGTGGGTATAGCCCCCGCATGGGACGCCATTGCTCCCAATTTTAAGGAGGAAATTCGAAAAAAAGGACTTTTTGTCAGATTGACGTTTCCAGCTTATGAGCCGAATAAGATTGAATGGGGTATTTCGAAGCTCAAAGAGACAGTAGCGTTGTTTGATTGATGCGAAAAAAATTGAAGAGAAAGAATATAGGCA
>CAYUCJ010000250.1:1235-5245 GCA_964443285.1 uncultured Desulfobacteraceae bacterium
CATGAGATCACTTCCTTATGAGGAAAGGGTTCGCATAGCCAAGACATATAACCTGAAGAAATACATGTAAGCGCTTTTATTCTCTGAGCCGATCTCTGGCTGCCAGGCATAAATGTCAGGAAATGACTCCGAGGTCTGACTCTCCGCCCGGTTTGAGTCCCAGGTCCCTCCCCGCATGAAGCATGGCCTCGGCCATGGCCTGGCCATACCCCCTGGAAAAGGAAAACAGGATGGTGGTCTCCCCCTCTTTTCTGGAAAAGAGAACCACCTGGCAGGGGATGTGGAAAATGGGTCCCTGGATGAGGCATGGTGTTTCGAGTCCCGGGGCGGCCAGGTCCAAAGTGGTTACGTGTTCCATCAGGGCGAGGACGTCCTTGCCCGTCACGGCCAGCAGGGTCAACCCGTCGGTGGTTTCGGTGTAGGCGGTCTCTTCCGGTGTTTCAGGTCGTTTCCCTGAAAGGTGCCAGATGGCGCACTGGGTCCGGTTCATGCGGTTGATAAGGAGACCTTTTTCATACCGGCACCGGCCGGGCTTCTCTGGGACCGTGAGGCCGAAGGGCTTGAAACTCGTGATGTCACCATCCTGGACATCCCACTTGTCCCGGTGGCTCAGGTCGATCAGGAGGGTTCCGCTGCCCTCCCCGTAAGAGAGAACCACTTCCCATCCGTCCCGCTGCTCGGTCCGGGCAGGTGCCGCACCAAAATTAATTGGAGATTTGCGCACGATATTCTCGGTCATTTTAAACTCTTATCCTCCGTCAATTCTTGAGCCGCTTGCCTTCCGCATCATAGAAGGGCATGGGCGCGACCGTGGCCGTAGATCGAATCGGGTTGTTCTTATCGTTCTGATAGATGTTGAGACGTCCTCCCTCCTTCGCCAGGTCACCCCTCACCAGGGCCATACCGATGGACTGCCCGAGGGTCTTGGAAAATCGGGAGGTGCACACGAAGCCGACGATCTCCTCGCCCTCGTAAATAACGGATCCGTCGCCGGGCGTTCGTGCAGGGTCATCCATCCTGAAACCGGTGAGTTTCAGACGGTCCGTCTGTCCCTCGGTAAAGGCGAGGGCAGGTGCCCCGATCTTTTTGCTTTCCTTGTCTTTCCGGTCCCACAGGAACCCCAGTCCGAGGTCCATCAGATTGACGCGCTGTTCGCTTTCCTGGCCGATGATGAGGTGCCCTTTTTCGAGCCGGAGGACGGACTGGGCCTCCAGACCGAACGGTCGGATATTGAATTCCTTCCCGGCTTCCATGAGCAGATCCCAGACGGCCCGACCATAGGATGCCGGAAAGTGAAGTTCATAGGACAGCTCACCCACGAAACCTACACGCAGTGCCCGCACGGGTATGTCACCGGTCAGGGTCATTTTCCGGTACCCCATATAGGGAAAGGCCTCGTTGGAGAGATCTGCATCGGTCACCCGGGTCAGAACCTCCCTGGACCTTGGGCCTGCCAGGTTGACGGCCGCCAGGGTGTCGGTCAGGTTGACCATGTGGAAATTCCACCCATCGTAACGGGTGTGGTAACGGATCCACTCGATGGTACCGCCGGCCCGTCCGGAGGATGCGGTAAGGTAGTAGGTGCCGTCTCCGTCCCGGGCCACCACTCCGTCGTCCACAATCATGCCGTCGTGATTAAGCATGGCCGAGTATTTGAGTTTACCCTCCGGGATGCGGCTCATGTCAGAGATATACACCCGCTGGAGGGCCTTGAGGGCGTCGGGTCCAAATAGACGGAACTTGCCCAGGGTGGAGACATCAATGATGCCCACGCCCTTGCGAACGGCTTCTATTTCATCAGTGCTTGCGAGGTCTTTCGAAAAATACCTGGCCCTTTTCCAGACCCCGACCCGCCTGAAGATGGCGCCCTCCTGTTCCTGAACAGCGTGCATGGGGGTGCGCTTGAAAATGTCATGATTCGGGCCGGCCGCGGTGGCGAAAAGGGTCGGCACCAGGGGCGATCGCACGGTGGTTGAGAACAACCCATCCATACCATCCCCGCGAAGTTCGGCGAGCACCAGGGGCAGGTTGTGCCCGGGAACACCGCCCTGGCTGGGACCCAGGCCGAAGACGCCGAAACGCTTGGCCAGTTCCGGGACGTCGAAACCCTGCTGGACTGACTGTCTGGCCACCTTGTAGGTCCCGTCTTCGTCAAAACAGATGAATGCCTTGCGGCCCATGCCGATATTGGGGCCATGCACCACGGAGCATCCCTTTGCAGGACCCGGCAGATTCGCGAGGGTCTCTTCCGCATCGTCGGTGGAGATATCAACCCCGGAATCTCTTGCCGCCCGGAGCCCGGCCAGTGCACCCGAGGCCTCGATGGCCGCCGGATCGGTGAAGCCCAGGAGCCTGCCCCCGGCTTGGACGCGCGGGGGGAGTTTCGAGGGCAGAAAAAATCCGGTGTGCTCATCAAATGCGAATTTGGCTTGGGCGGTGGAGAGGGTCCCTGTCACGGGGGTCAGACCTGTCGAGGCCACAAGAAGGTCACAGGCGAAATGCCTGGTTTCAGTCGAATTCAGATTTCCAAGCACAGCGCCGTCTACGGTCTTCCTGCCCCGAGCCTCTGACGCGGCCCACCCGGGCAGGAAGGAAATGTTTTTGGATTTGAGAGCGGTTATCAAAGCGGGGTCATGCCCGTTTTCCCGGGCGTCGGCCACGGCCAGCACCTCGAGGCCTGCGTTGGCCAGGTCCACGGCCGATTCAAGCCCCAGATCGTCGCCCACACTGAAAACAGCTGCCGAACCGGGAAGCAGGCCGTAGGTGCGGGCCAGACGAAGGGCACAACCCGGCTGCATCACCCCGGGCCGCTCGTTGTTTTCGAAAATCAGCGGCCGCTCGATGCAGCCGGTGGCCACCACGACAGCGTTCGGTCTGATCTGGATGTAACGCTGTGCAAAGGTATCATCCTCATTTCCCACCTGGAAGGCGGTGACGATATTGTCGCCGGCCAGGTTGTTGACGAAGGTGTGGGTAAACACCCGAATGTTTTCCCGGGCTTTGACTTTTTCAACCAGTTCCCCGGCCCGCTCAAAGAGAGGCTGCCCCGGGGCGTATTCCCTGGTACGCCAGTCGTAAAATCCCCCAAGCCATGGCCTGGCCTCGAAGAGGATCACCCGGAGACCCTGATCGGCCGCGGCCAGGGCGGCACTCATTCCGGCGGGGCCGCCGCCCAGGACTGCAATCTCGGCATTGAGGTAAATCTCCTCGTAGTTGTCGGGATCGTATTGTTTTTCGGTGTCCACCTTGCCGGTACCGGCCATGCGCCGGATTCCCTTGACGGCGAGGGGCCAGATGAAGGGCGGCTTGTGAAACTTCCGGTAGTAAAATCCGGCGGGCATGAAACCGTCGAATCGGTTCAGGATGGAGAACAGGTCGCTTTCCACCCTTCCCAGGGTGTTTTGCGGAACGACCTTCATCCCCTCTTTGAGAGGGGTATTCTCGGCCCGGACATTGCACTCCCCGTCGACGTTCACCAGGGTGTTGCCGGATTCACCATCCAGGCTGTAGAGGCCCCGGGGCCGGTGGTATTTCAGACTTCGGCTGACAATCCTCACACCATTGGCGAAAAGTCCGCTTGCCACAGTGTCGCCTTTCAAACCATTCATGGGCGTACCCTGCCATGTGAAGGCCAGCGTTCTGGACCTGTCGATTTTTTGTGTGGGTGCTGCAGGCAATCTGGTCATGATATTTCCCCCGATTCGCTGGTCTCGCGACCCGTCAGGGTGTTTCGCCACACCGTGAACCAGACCCCGCAGCCGTCCCGGTGGTACCACCACTCCTTCTGAGGTCCACCCACGGCCGCGTGCATCTGGACGGCATCGGAATAGGTTCGCGGGGTCAATCCCTCCTGGTCGGGTGCGGGTCCGCACTCCTCATTTCCGAACCGGAATTCGTAAAGGTCTCTCTTGCCGCATATGGGACACGTGATCGTGTATGACATCTTCAGTCTCCTTAATTCCAGGGTCCGTAACTGAAAGCGCCGGCTGTCTCTCCGGTGGGCCGGAATT
>CAYUCJ010000251.1:0-5231 GCA_964443285.1 uncultured Desulfobacteraceae bacterium
ATGAGAAAGCACATGAAAAAGATTCTCAGATCCGCTTCCTTGGACACGGATGAAAAAGCGACTTCGTCACAAGTCATCAGAGTAGTAATGCCAAAAAAAGACCGGGATTGCAATGTGGAAATCCTTCTGCACAATCCCTTTCCATCTATTTGCGTGAAAAAAAGACTTGACAGGCTTCTGTGATTAGTGGATCGTAATGTACAGACAATCCAAGGAAGTGCGAAGAAGACACGAAAACCATGATAAATAACCTGGTGAACAACATTATCGGCATTATCAGCGCGGCTGGGATACTTATATCCTTGCTGCTTCTTGGCGTCGTGAGACGCAGACTTCCCGGCCTGATAATGACCTAGTTGTCCCAGTAAGTTCTTCAAAATCCGTTATCAGGCCACCTGATAACGGATTTTTTTTTGTGGAAAAATGATGACCTGACTTTATACGGTTCCATCAAATTGGAGTGGAGATGAAAAATGCAGGAAAAGATCATTCTTTATGACACCACTTTGAGGGACGGCACCCAGGGCGAACAGGTGACTTTTTCTGCCGAAGACAAACTCAGGATCGTGAAAAAACTGGACGCCTTCGGGATACCCTATGTAGAAGGGGGGTGGCCGGGTTCCAATCCGAAGGACGCCAGGTTTTTTGAAATGGCCCGTGACCTGAATTTCGAGAAGACGAAACTCACGGCCTTCGGGAGTACAAGGCGGGCGGGGACATCCCCCGAGCAGGATGAAAACGTCAAGGGACTCCTGGGGACGGGGACGAAAGCCGTGACGGTTTTCGGTAAGAGCTGGGATCTGCATGTTACTGAGGTCCTGGAGGTGGCGTTGGCCGAAAACCTGGCGATGATCGAAGAAACAGTTGGCTATCTGAAAGAACAGGGTCGCGAAGTGATCTATGACGCGGAACACTTCTTTGACGGTTACAAGCGAAACCCTTCCTATGCCATGGAGACGCTTCAGGCCGCTGGACGGTCAGGCGCTGACGCCGTTGTTCTGTGTGACACCAACGGCGGCAGTATGCCCCATGAGATTGAGGAAATTCTCGGGAAGGTCTTCCCGGTTCTCAAAGCCCGGGCCGGTATCCATGCGCACAACGACTGCGGACTTGCTCTGGCCAATACCTTGACGGCGGTACAGTCGGGCGCCACGATCGTTCAGGGTACGATCAACGGGTATGGAGAGAGATGCGGGAACGTGGATCTGATTGCCGTTATCGGTAACCTGCAACTCAAGATGGGATACCGATGCATCGAGGAAGAGAAACTGGGCCAGCTGACCGAGCTTTCGCGCTACGTAAGCGAAGTGGCCAATGTCCCGCCTCTGAATCACCGCCCGTTTGTGGGCAAAAGCGCCTTCGCCCACAAAGGGGGCGTCCACGTCAGTGCCATCATGAAGAACCCGGTGGCCTATGAGCACATGGATCCGAAGGGGGTCGGAAACCGCCGACGCGTTTTGGTGTCGGACCTCTCGGGCAGGAGCAATATCAAATACAAGAGCAGCGAAATGGGAATCCGATTGGGGGGCAATGGCTACGACAGCCGGAAAATCGTCAACGAAATCAAGCGACTGGAAAACCAAGGGTATCAGTTCGATGCGGCAGAAGGGTCCCTTGAACTGCTGATCAAGCGGGTTACCGGGCAGTTCGAAGATCCTTTTAACCTGGAATCTTTCAGGGTAACCATAGAGAAGAACCGTGAGGGTGCAAGTACCTCCCAGGCCACCATCAAGATTTCCGTGGGAGAGGAAGAGGAAATTACGGCCGCGGAAGGATACGGGCCGGTGAATGCACTCGACAATGCCCTCAGAAAGGCCCTGACCAAGTTCTTTCCTGAGATCGAGGAAATGGGACTGGTGGACTTCAAGGTACGTGTCATCGACGGCGGCGGGGGCACCGCCGCCAAGGTGAGGGTGCAGATCGAGTCGAGGGATTCCAGCGAGATCTGGTCCACAATCGGTGTTTCTGAAAACGTTATTGAAGCCAGCTGGCAGGCACTTGTGGACAGTGTTCAGTACAAACTCTCAAAGGAGATCGCCCCTGGAAAGAACAGTTGACAGGATTAGGCGGTATAGGAAAATCATGAAACAGTCAAACAAGGACGAGGGGTTTTGTGCCGCAGATTTCCAGAAAATGGTAAGTCTGCGGCGAGCGCTTATGGGGCAGGTGGCGATTTCTCGGGGACCGGGCCGATTGACGCAGGCATCAACCATTTGACCACTTGACAGAACCATAAGGAGACAATCCCATGAGTGAGAGAGTCATTATATTTGATACAACCCTTCGGGACGGCGAGCAGTCGCCCGGGGCAAGCATGAATATGGCAGAGAAATTGCGTCTTGCCGGGCAACTGGAAAAACTGGGGGTGGATGCCATTGAAGCGGGTTTTCCGGCCGCTTCCACAGGTGATTTCGAGGCAGTGAAGAAGATTGCTGAAAAAGTTCGCGGTCCGCAGGTCACGGCCCTGGCCCGCGCCTCGACTGAGGACATAGATCGGGCCTGGGAGGCCATCAGGGAGGCCGCGCATCCCAGAATTCATACCTTTCTCGCCACCTCGGACATACACCTTGAATACAAACTCAAAATGACGCGTGGCCAGGTGATGGACAGGGCGGTGAATGCGGTGCGTCACGCGAGGAACTATACGGAAAACGTGGAGTTTTCGGCTGAAGACGGTTCGAGGAGTGATCCGGATTTCCTTTGTCGCGTTTTTGAGGCCGTTATCGAGGCAGGGGCATCAACCGTCAACCTGCCGGATACGGTGGGGTATGCCCTGCCGGATGAGTTTTTCAGCCTCGTCAGCCATGTCCGCAAGAACACCCCGAATATTGAAAAGGCCATCCTGGGCATCCACTGCCACAATGATTTAGGTCTGGCCACAGCAAACACCCTGGCGGGTCTGATGGCCGGTGCCCGCCAAGCGGAAGTGACGGTAAACGGCATCGGCGAAAGGGCGGGC
Organism: uncultured Desulfobacteraceae bacterium; assembly: GCA_964443285.1. GTDB lineage: Bacteria > Desulfobacterota > DSM-4660 > Desulfatiglandales > Desulfatiglandaceae > CAYUCJ01. The sequence goes on from CAYUCJ010000251.1 coordinate 2,960, forward strand.
AATACATCTCTCGAGGAAGTGGTCATGAGCCTTTACACCCGCAAGGACCTGGTGAAGCTTGAGACCGGCATCAACACCAGGGAGATCCAGCCCACGAGCCGGTTGGTGAGCATGGTGACGGGTATCGTGGTGCAGCCGAACAAAGCCGTGGTGGGAGCCAACGCCTTTGCCCATGAGGCCGGTATACACCAGGATGGTGTTTTGAAAAACAGGATGACCTATGAAATCATGAACCCGGAGACCATCGGCCTCTCGAGAAACCGGCTGGTCCTCGGAAAGCACTCGGGAAAACATGCCGTACGAAAGAAACTTGAAGACCTGGGTTACGACCTGACCCAGGAGGAGATGGAGAGATTCTTTCAGAAATTTAAAGAACTGGCGGACAAGCGAAAGGAGATCCTCGATGAGGATATCGACGCCCTCGTGGCGGAGGAGATCCTGAGGCTCCCGGATATTTACGAACTGGATTACCTGAACGTGGTCAGCGGCACCGTTGCCGTACCCACGGCCACGGTGAAACTGAAAATCCATGGGCAGGAGGTCCAGAGCGCCGGTTTCGGCGTCGGGCCCATTGATGCCGCGTTCAATACCATCGCAAAGATGACAGGGAGCAGATCGAAACTGATGCGTTTTTCGGTCAACGCCATCACCGGCGGCATGGATGCCCAGGGTGAGGTAACGGTCAGGCTGCAGGAAAACGGCCTGCTGGCCCTCGGCAAGGGAACGGACCCGGATATCATCACGGCCAGTGCCAAGGCCTATATCAACGGCCTGAACCGTCTGGAATACATGAAGAAGAACCCGGCGCTCTCCCCTCAGGAATATGCGGCTTGAGGCTTAAGGCGCAAGGCTTGAGTCGCAAGGCGTAGGGAAAAAACGTAGAAGGGATGACTGAACGGGAGACAAATATGAGAGAATTGACCGGAGCTGAGATCCTCCTCGAAACTTTGAAGGAAGAGGGCGTAGATACGATTTTCGGATATCCTGGGGCCGCTGTGATCGATATCTACGACCGGCTCGTAAAGACGGATATCAAACACGTCCTGACCCGGCATGAACAGGGGGCCGTGCATGCAGCCGACGGATATGCACGGGCATCGGGAAAGGTGGGCGTCTGCCTGGTGACCTCCGGCCCCGGCGCCACCAATACGGTGACCGGGATTGCCACGGCCTATTCGGATTCCATTCCCATCGTCGTGTTAACCGGCCAGGTTCCGAGGACGCTCATCGGGAACGATGCCTTCCAGGAAGTGGACATCGTGGGAATTACCCGGCCCTGCACCAAACACAACTATCTGGTTATGGACATCGCAGATTTGAGCCGGGTGATCAAGGAGGCCTTTCACCTGGCCAAGTCCGGAAGACCGGGACCCGTACTCGTTGATCTCCCGAAAGACCTCATGAGCATGAAGGGAACTTATGATCCGGGAAGAGATATCACGCTCCGTTCCTATCAGCCCACCTATAACCCCCATCCCAAACAATTGGCCAAAGTGGTCAGCCTCATCAAAAGGGCCAAAAGGCCCATGATCATGGCAGGGGGCGGGGTTGTTCTCTCAAAGGCCTCGGACGAACTGAGGAAATTTGCCGGAAAAATCGTCGCGCCCGTCACCGCAACCCTCATGGGTCTGGGGTGTTTCCCTCCTCAGGATCAGCTCTGGCTGGGAATGGTTGGTATGCACGGAACCTACCGGGCCAACATGTCCACCGGCGCCTGCGATCTTCTCATCGCCATCGGCGTTCGTTTTGACGACAGGGTGACCGGGAAGACCGATGCCTTTGCCTCTCAGGCAAAGATAGTCCATATCGATATCGATCCCACCTCCATAAGAAAAAACGTCCCGGTGACCATCCCTGTGGTCGGGGACTGTAGATTGGCCCTTCAGGTTCTCAACGATCTCCTGGAAAGAGAAGACCTGAATGGTGCCCTGAAACTGAGAGAACTCTGGCTCGAAAAGATCGAGGAATGGAAGAGCACCCAGCCCCTGGCCTATGAGCAGGGGGAAAAGATAAAGCCGCAATACGTCATCGAGACCCTTTACAGGCTGACCGGGGGGCGGGCGGTGGTGGCGACGGAAGTGGGCCAGAATCAGATGTGGGCGGCCCAGTACTACCACGTGGACAGGCCCAATACCTTTATCAGCTCCGGGGGGCTCGGCTGTATGGGTTTCGGCCTCCCTGCGGCCATCGGGGCCCAGGTCGCCAGACCCGACAGTATGGTCGTGGATATCGCCGGAGACGGGAGCATACAGATGAATATCCAGGAGATGGC